>JAOUHF010000018.1 GCA_029865325.1 Thermoleophilia bacterium | reverse complement strand
GTCGTCGAGCTGTTGAGACGCAGCGGCAGAGGGCACTGACGGTGTCGACTTCCCTTTCACGATCGCTTGCCCACAACTACATCGGCGGCGAGTGGCGCGACAGCGCAAGCGGCGAGACGTACGCGAAGCACAATCCGTGGCGGCCGTCACAGGTCACGGGCGTGTACCCGGCTTCCGACGCCGGCGATGCCGAGGCCGCGATCGCGGCCGCGCGCGAAGCCTTCCCTGCGTGGGCGGCGCTCCCGGCACCTGCGCGCGCAGCGTTCTTCATGAAGGCCGCGACGGCAATCGAGGCTCGCGCCGAGCAGATCGCTCAGGACATGACCGCCGAGATGGGCAAGCCGCTGCGCGAGGCGCGGATGGAGACGCTTCGAGCGGCCGTCATCCTCCGCTACGCGGCCGGCGAGTCGTTCAGGCCTGCTGGCGAGATGTACGAGCCGTCGGTGGCGAATCAGCGCCTCTACACACTGCGGCGCCCACTCGGAGTCGTCGGGCTGATCACGCCCTGGAACTTCCCCATCGCGATTCCCGTGTGGAAGCTCGCTCCAGCGCTCATCTACGGGAACACGGTCGTGCTCAAGCTGGGCTACGAAGCACCTCGAACAGGGCTCCACATCGCCGAGTGCTTCGCCGAGGCGGGATTGCCGGCGGGCGTTTTGAACGTGCTGACGGGTGCCGGGTCGAAGGTCGGAGCCGAGATCGTGTCGAACCGGGGCGTCCGCGCGATCTCGTTCACCGGCTCGGTTCCGGTCGGGCGCGCAGTGCGCGAGGAGGCGACTGCGCGCGACTGCCGAGTCCAGCTCGAGCTCGGGGGCCACAACCCGTTGATCGTGGCGGCCGACGCCGAGCTCGACCGCGCAGTCGAGGCGACGTACGCGGGCGCGTTCTGGTCGGCAGGCCAGAAGTGCACCGCGACACGGCGCATCCTTGTTCAGGACAGCGTGTACGACGAGTTCCGCGAGAAGCTCTTGGCGCGTGTCACCGCGGGAAAGGTCGGAGACCCAGCCGATCCGGACACCGAGGTCGGCCCCGTGGTCAACGAAGGCGCAATGGACGAGATCCTGAGTGCAGTGGAGCGCGGGCGAGCGCAGGGAGGCACGGTGATAGCGGGCGGCGAGCGAGCCGATACCGACGGGTACCTCATCGCTCCGACGGTGTTCGAAGGTCTCGCTGACGATGCCGAGCTCTCGTGCGAAGAGGTCTTCGGCCCGGTGACGTCGCTCTACCAGTACCACACGCTCGACGAGGCGATCGAGCGTGCGAATGCCGTGCCTTTCGGACTGTCGGCCGCGATCTTCACCCGGGATCTCCATGCCGTGCAGCGCTTCACGAGCGAGATCGGAGCCGGGATCATCCACGTGAACTCGCAGACCGCAGGTGCCGACGTGCACGTTCCCTTCGGCGGCATCAAAGGCTCCGGGTGGGGCCCGCACGAGCAGGGACGAGCCGCGATCGAGTTCTACACCGAGATGGTCACGGTGTACCAGGACGCGCCGCTTGCCTGAGATCTGGCGGATCGCCCACTCCCGCCTCGGCGAGTGCGCTCTCGCGACGGCGAAAGACAAGACCGCGTGAGCTCGACCTCTTCGCCGGCGTGCGCTGCTCGGGGAGCTCTCACTGGAAGCGGAGAAAGAGGTCGTCGGGGTCTGAAGCGATGACCGCAGCCCTGGGACCGGTGGTCTGATCGGACAGGCGACGAAAGAGCCTGCCGGGCGTCGGCGGCGCCGATCAAGCCTCCCTCGCCCCGCGCCTGGCGACCTGATCGCAGGTCTGAGCGTCGCGCTCGTCCTCATTCCTCAGTCGCTCGCGTACGCCCAGCTCGCTGGCATGCCGGCCTACCGCGGGCTTTACGCGGCGGCCTTACCCACTATCGCCGCGGCGCTCTTCGCCTCGTCTCCGTATCTGCAGACAGGCCCCGTGGCGCTTACCAGTCTGCTCGCTTTCGGCGTGCTCTCGGCACTCGCAACGCCGGGAACCGACGAGTACATCGAGCTCGGAATTCTTCTCGCGCTCATGGTGGGGGTCGTGCGGTTGAGCGTAGGCCTCTTGCGCGCCGGCGTCATCGCGTACTTGATCTCGAAGCCGCTCCTCATCGGGTTCATGCCAGCGGCGGCGATCCTTATCGTCGCAACTCAACTCCCCGCGGCGCTCGGATCAACTCAGAGCGGTGACGGGATCCTCACGGATGCCGTCTGGACGCTCACGCACCCTGGGTCATGGACGACGACGGCGGTGCTCCTCTCGGCGGCAGTGCTCGCCCTCATGTTGGGCGGGTGGCGGATCCATAAAGTGTTCCCGTCGGTGCTGATCGCCGTTGCACTGGGAGTTGCGTACAGCGTGCTCACCGACTACGAGGGGGCGACAGTCGGTTCCATTCCGGGAGGCTTTCCGTCCGTAATCGTCGACCTGCCTTGGGGAGATGTGCCGTCTCTCGTCGTCGCGGCGATCGTGATCGCGCTCGTCGGTTTCGTCGAACCGTCGTCGATCGCACGGACGTTCGCAGCACAGGAACGACAGCCGTGGGATCCTGACCGAGAGTTCTTGGGCCAGGGGGCGGCGAACATCGCCGCGGGGCTGACGGGCGGCTTCCCGGTCGGAGGATCGTTCTCGCGCAGTGCGTTGAACCGCACAGCGGGCGCGAAGACGCGCTGGAGCGGCGCCATTACCGGCGCGGCCGTGCTCATCTTTCTGCCCTTTTCCGGCTTCCTCTCCTCATTGCCTACGGCGGTGCTCGCGGCGATCGTGATCGGTTCGGTTGCCGGCCTCGTTCGCCCGCTTCCGATCCTTCGTCTCGCGCGGTTTTCTCGCCCGCAATTCGTCGTCGCGGGGGCTACATTCGTTCTAACCTTGGCACTCGCTCCGCGGGTTGACAAAGCCGTGGTCATCGGCATCGGGCTCGCTGTGGCGACGCATCTCTGGCGCGAACTCTCGCTGGAGGTCCCGAGCTGGACGGAGGCCGGAACCCTCCACCTCAGGCCACGCGGAGTACTCTGGTTCGGGAGCGCGGCACGCCTGGAAGATAGGTTCGTCGAACTCCTGGGCGCCCATCCGGAAACGAGCGAGCTCGTCATTCACCTGGACGGGGTAGGGCGAATCGACACGACAGCCGCTCTCTCTTTGCGGTCGCTCGTCGGAGATGCTCGAACGGCCGGGCTCACGGTCGAATTTGCGGACGTCCGTCCTCGCTGGCGACGACTCGTGACTGGCGTGATCGAGCAGGAGCACGACCCAATCGGAACGTGAGGCCATGTGGGGGTGTTCCTCAACGCCGATGACGTGCACCTGACGAGCCCAAGTGTTCGCTCTGAAGTTTCCCGCGACCCCACTTGGCGATGATCCAACGCACCTGTCGACCGCCCCCAACGTAAGCTCCTGACCGTGCACCTGAGCACCGATCTGTCTTGAGTGCTGGGTTTGCGGCCTGTTGGAGGGGAGCAGAACGACGACCGGAGGAATCTACATCGTTCAGCAGTCGACCGGAAGGTGCTGGAGGAGAGGGTGAACGGGCACACGCGAGGCGGGAGTAGGCTTGTCGCGGCCGCCGCCGTTGCGATCGGCCTCGGCACCTTCGCACTCTCGGAGACCGTCCTTCCCGGAGAGGTCCCCGCGGTGACAGTCGCGCTCGTCGCTGGCCTGGCGCTTGGCTCGCTTGTCGCGCTCGATCCTGCCGCGGCCTCATCGATCGTCAAGCGCGGTCTTCCAGTCGCGATCGTCCTGATCGGGCTGCGTGTCTCGCTCGGACAGATCAGGGAGCTCGGTTTCGAGACACTCGCCCTCGTGGTCGCCGGGCTCGTCGTCGGGCTCGGGGTCGCGCTTGGGGTAGCGCGGCTTGCCAGTGTGCCGCGCCGGCTGGGAACGCTGCTCGCGCTGGGAACTGCCGTATGCGGAAACACCGCGATCGTCTCCGTTGCCCCGATCATCCGCGCCCGCCGCGAGGAGATTGCCTACGCGGTGGCGACGATCACCGTGTTCGGAACCGCGGCGGTGCTCGTATTCCCGCCGCTCGGGCACACACTCGGGCTGGACGACACCCAATTCGGCATCTGGGCGGGCATCGGCGTGAACGACACGTCGCAGGTCGTGGCCACGGGATTCGCGTACTCCGACACCGCCGGCGAGACAGCGACGATCGTGAAGCTCGTCCGCAACGCGTTCCTCGGCGTGATCCTCGTCGGCGTAGCGCTCCTGTCACCCGACGCCGAAGCTCCCCAGCGGACAGGGACGCGCATCAGACTCGGCCTCGGAATCCCGTGGTTCGTCTGGGGCTTTCTCGCTGCAGCGATCCTCGGGTCGCTGGGCGTTCTGCCGGGCAGACTCGTGAGCGCTTCCGAGAGCATGGCCAGGGCGCTCGTGCTCGTCGTCATGGCTGCAGTTGGGCTCTCGACAAGACCCAAGGCGATGACAACCGCCGGAATCCGCCCGTTTGTCGTGGGCCTCGCGGCGATGGCATCACTCTCCGCCGTCGCGCTGATCGCGGTGCTAGCTGGCGTCGGCTCGTAGGCCTCCTCGCCCCGCCTCGCCGGCGGGCGGACATTACTCTGGGCTACTTTTCGAGTCCTACGCACGGGCCGACTGCTCCCAACGTTGGCCCCTGACCGTGCACAAGCAACGCACCTGTCGACCGCCCCCCCGGTTCGTTCACTTCGGTGAGCATCTAGTCACCGCACGAAGTTGAGCAATTCCAAATTTGGGCAGGAGCTGGCACGCTACAGCCGGGACTCAAGAGTTAGGCTGATTGTGTGGCGAGCCAGCCGATTGACCCGCGTGTTGACATCGGTCACGTCCATCTCAAGGTCGCCGATATCGAGCGGTCGCTCGAGTTCTGGTGCGAGGTTCTTGGATTCGAACTGCAACAGCGGATGGGTGATCAGGCAGCCTTCATCTCGGCAGGTGGTTACCACCATCACATTGGCCTCAACACGTGGGAGAGCCGCGGCGGATCGCCCCCTCCTCCTGGCACGACGGGGCTTTTCCATGTAGCGATCCGCTATCCGACGAGGGCGACCCTCGCTGATGCCCTCCGGCGCGTGACGGACGCGGGGATCCGCCTGCAAGGAGCATCAGACCATGGGGTGAGTGAAGCCCTGTATCTGAGTGATCCGGATTCGAACGGCGTCGAGCTGTACTGGGATCGACCTAAGGAGGAGTGGCCTCGCGAAGCCGATGGGCGTGTCGCGATGTTCACGGCGCCCCTCGATCTCGAATCACTGCTCGCCGAGCTCGAACCCAGCTGATTACGCCGCTCGCATAGACGGCACCGGTTGGAGCGCTTGTCCGCCGCGAAGGATGATCTCTGTCCGTTCCTCGATCGGCTTGTGCGTCGCCGGCTTTCGCCCGTCGGAGCGGATGAGCACCACTTTCTCGAGAAGCCCGTGCAGGAGCTGCCGTTTCTCCGGCGTCGAGAGCTCGGGCATGCTTCCAAGAGATCGCCGGAGAGGAGCTCGTCGGCGACGACCGTCTGCGCGCGCAGGGCTGAAAGACGCTCGCGTGCCTTGTCGAGTGTCTCCTGCCGTGCCCGAACACCCTGCCCGAAGGTTGCCGCCCCGATCGCAGATACGAGGTCGGTCTCGAGGTAGAGCGCGAGCTCGTGCTCGGCTGCCTCAGCGTCGCGCTGAGCATCCTCGATCTGTTGCGACGCATGCACGGCTTGCGCGAGGAGTCCATGTTCGTCCGTTAGTGCCGCCAGAACCTGCGCCTCGACGTAGTCATCGAGATAGCTCGCACGGATCGTCGCTCGCTCGGGGCACATGCCCTTGGCGGAGCGTCCCTTGCAGTAGTAGGCCGGGAATGACTCTCCTGTGTGGGGATTCTTGTTGCCCGCGATCTTGAGCGTGAATCCACAACCTGCACAGCGGACGAGTCCACCCAGAAGCGCCTTCGAGGCAACGCTCCCATCGTGAGGTTTGAAGAGTGTCGCGACTGCTTGGGCGGCGTCGAACTCGGCCTGGGTGACGATCGGCTCGTGACCATCGGGATTGACGACTGAGCCGCTTCTCGCCTCGCCCAAATAAACGCGATTGAGGAGGAGGGTGCGGGTCCCGTTGACAGACCACGCAGCGCTTCCCCTGAACGAGCGAACGCCGTTCTCCGTTAGGAAATCGGCGAGCTGGCTCCACGAGGCCCCAAGTGCACGTTTGCGAAAGGCTTCCGCAATCACGCTTGCATCAGGTTCGGAGCGAACCAGTCCCTTCTTCTTCTCACGGGTGTATCCGGCCGGTGGATTTGCCGAGATGTGTACTCCCCGCCCCACCGCAGTCACGATCGCAGTCGACCAGCTCTCTTTGATTCGCTCGAGCTCGAGCTCGGCGATTAGGGTCAGGATCCCGATCGCAAAGCGCCCCATCGGTGTTGAGCCATCGAAGTTGTCTTCGACCGACACAAGACGGGCACCCGCCGCGTTCAAGCGCTTGATCCCCTCAAGGGCGTCGACTGCTGAGCGGGCAAAGCGATCGAGCTTGGAGACGACGATCCCGCCCGACTCTCCGCGCTCACAGCGCTCGAGCGCGAGCTGGAACATTGGCCGGTCGCGCTTTGCACCCGACTGGTCGAGCTCCTCCCAGATATGAACGAGCTCGACCTCGTGCAACTCCGCCCAAGCCTTGATCTTCTTGCGCTGCACGTCAGGGCTGATGAACGACTCGCCCTCGCGCCCGGCTACTCGGGACACGCGGATGTAGCCGTCCGCAGTTGCCAGCGTGGCTCTTGGCGATCCGTTGCCGTCGGATCCTTTGGTCATGATCGGTCCCTCATTTCGACGGGAACGGCGTCGAGCTCTACCGGGACCGGCCACTCGAGGACTGGCCGCGCCCAGCCGACGGCGAGAGCGTCGGGATGTTCACCCGCCCTCTCGATCTCGAGGCGCTGCTCGCGGAGGCCGAATAGCAGGCGGAGAGAGGCTTTGCTGCTAAGGTTCCCCGTGTCAATCAAGAGCGAGTCCGGTTTGCGCGTGCGCCTTCCTAGACCGTTCGAGAGTTTTGGTAAGGGAGGTGTTTTTCTATGGCAACTGGAACCGTGAAGTGGTTCAACGACAGCAAGGGGTATGGCTTCATCACCCCCGACGAGGGCACGAAGGATCTATTCGTGCATCACAGCAACATCACCGGCGATGGCTACAAGAGCCTCGCTGAGGGTGCGCGCGTCGAGTTCGAGCCCCGCGAGGGTGCGAAGGGCCCTGAGGCGACGAACGTCGTCGCAGCCGGCTAGTCGGCCGATCTGAGGCCGTGGCCGCTCTGGCGGCCACGGCTCCTCACCTCGAGCAAGGGACACCGTATGAAAGAAAAAGAAGAGAAGATCGAAGTCGAGGGAGAGGTCATCGAGGCCCTGCGTAGCCGAATGTTCAGGGTCCGCCTCGACAACGGGCACGAGGCATTGGGCTACATGGGGGGCAGGATGAAGCGTTATCGCATCCGGGTGTTTCCCGGCGACCGCGTTCGCATCGAGCTCTCCTCGTACGACCTGACCCGCGGTCGCATCGTCTATCGCCTCAGCTGACGGCTGATCGTGCCGCGGCTGCTCCGCGGGAACGCTGCCGCGTCAGCTATACCTCTTACATGGCGAAGGTCAAGCCCGTCGAGCATCTGGAACGGGTCGTGATCCGCTTCGCCGGCGACTCCGGCGACGGCATGCAGCTCACCGGCGACCGCTTCACGAGCGAGACCGCCGCCTTCGGGAACGACCTGGCGACGCTTCCCGACTTCCCGGCAGAGATCCGCGCCCCGGCCGGCTCGTTGCCTGGCGTCTCGGGGTTCCAGGTCCACTTCGCCGATCACGACATCCTCACGCCGGGAGACCAGCCGAGCGTTCTCGTGGCGATGAACCCGGCGGCGCTGAAGGTGAACGTCGGCGACCTCGCGAAGGGCGGGACCATCATCGTCAACACCGACGCCTTCAACGATCGCAACCTGCAAAAGGCCGGGTACGCGTCGAATCCAATTGCGGATGGCTTGCTCTCTGACTTCCACGTCCACGAGGTCGCGCTCTCGTCGATGACCGTCGAGGCGCTCAAGGACGTCGACGGAATTACGTCGCGCGAGGCCGAGCGCTCGAAGAACTTCTTCGCGCTCGGACTCATGTCGTGGCTCTATAACCGCCCGGCGGAAGGGACGCTGGCGTTCATCGAATCGAAGTTCGCCGGTCGGCCCGAGATTGCCGAGGCGAACACGAAAGCTTTCAAGGCCGGCTGGAACTACGGCGAGACGTCCGAGGATTTCGCCGTCTCGTACGAGATCGCACCCGCGCGACTCGAGCCAGGGACGTACCGCCAGATCTCGGGGAACACGGCGCTGACGTACGGCCTGGTCGCGGCGAGCAAGCTCTCCGGCCTGCCGCTGTTCCTCGGTGCGTACCCGATCACGCCGGCCTCGGACGTCCTCGAGCAGCTCGCGCAGCTCAAGCAGTTCGGCGTTCGTACCTTCCAGGCCGAGGACGAGATCGCTGCGGCGGGAGCGGCGCTCGGCGCTTCATTCGGGGGCGCTCTCGGCGTGACCACGTCTGCCGGACCCGGTGTGGTGCTCAAGTCCGAGACGGTCGGGCTCGCGGTGGCACTCGAGCTCCCGCTCGTCATCGTCGACGTCCAACGCGCCGGGCCCTCCACCGGGATGCCTACGAAACCCGAGCAGGGCGACCTGTTGATGGTGATGTTCGGGCGAAACTCGTTTTCGCCAGTACCAGTTGTCGCAGCGGCGACCCCGGCGGGTTGTTTCCACGCGGCGATCGAGGCGGCGCGCATCGCGATCAAGTACCGCACGCCCGTCTACCTGCTCTCGGATGCCTACCTCGCGAACGGCTCGGAGCCGTGGCTGATCCCCGATCTGAGCACGCTTCCCGACATCTCGACGGAGTTCGCCACCGGGCCTAACGGTGACGACGGCAGCTTCTTGCCCTATAAGCGCGATCCCGAGACGCTCGCCCGTCCCTGGGCCATTCCCGGAACGCCTGGGCTCGAACACCGGATCGGCGGGCTCGAGAAAGAGAACGAGACCGGGAACATCTCTTATGACCCCGAGAATCACGATTTGATGGTGCAGCTCCGCGCTGCCAAGATCGCGGGGATCGCGGCGGACATTCCCTTGCTCGAGCTCGACGATCCAGACGGTGCCGACACGCTGGTACTTGGCTGGGGCTCGACGTACGGTGCGATCGGCGCGGCCGCGCGGAGGGTGCGAGCCGGCGGGCGCAAGGTCGCGACCGCGCATCTCCGCCACCTGAACCCGTTCCCGAGCAACACGGGCGACGTCGTGCGCGCGTACGACAAGATTCTCGTCCCGGAGATCAACCTCGGTCAGCTGCGAATGCTCATTCGCGCGGAGTATCTCGTGGACGCCGTGGGCTACAACAAGGTTCGCGGTCGTCCCTTCCTGGCGGCCGAGCTCGCGGACGCAATCACGACGCTGGTGGATCGATGAGCAAGGGCAACGGCGATCTCGTGCAGCTGACCGGCAAGGACTTCAAGTCCGATCAGGAGGTCCGCTGGTGTCCTGGTTGCGGGGACTACGCGATCCTCAACGTCGTTCAGGGCTTCATGCCCGAGCTTGGGCTCTCCCGCGAGCGCCTCGTTTTCGTCTCCGGGATTGGTTGCGCCGCTCGCCTTCCGTACTACATGCAGACCTACGGGATGCACTCGATCCACGGGCGCGCGCCGGCTATCGCGACCGGTCTCGCCGTGACGCGACCCGATCTCTCAGTCTGGGTCGTAACCGGAGACGGCGACGCGCTCTCGATCGGCGGCAACCACCTTATCCACGCGCTCCGCCGCAACGTCAATCTCAAGATCCTGCTCTTCAACAACCGGATCTACGGCCTGACCAAGGGTCAGTACTCGCCGACGTCGGAGCTCGGGAAAGTGACGAAGTCGACTCCGATGGGCTCGCTCGACTATCCCTTCAATCCGCTTTCGATCGCGATCGGCGCCGAGGCGTCGTTCGTCGCGCGCGCGATCGATACGGACAAGAAGGGGCTGACCGAGGTGCTCGGCGCCGCGGCGCGCCACCGTGGCGCCGCTTTCGTCGAGATCCTCCAGAACTGCAACATCTACAACGACGGCGCGTTCGACTACGTGCGCGACGACAAGGAGAACCGGATCTACCTCGAGAGCGGGGAGCGAATCCGGTTCGGGGCGGAGGGCGAGAAGGGAGTTGTCCAGTACGCTGACGGGTCGCTGAAGATCGTCGACGTCGAGGAGGCGGGGGAGAACTCGCTGCTCGTCCATGACGCAAGCCATATGCAGGCCAGCCTCGCCTTCGCGCTCTCACGAATCACGTTCGAGACCGACGGCGCCGTTCCGCTCGGCGTCTTCCGGAGCCTCGAGCGCGAGGTCTACGACGACCTCATGAACGATCAGCTCGACGCCGCGCGTGAGCAGTCGGGCGAGGGCGACCTCGCGACTTTGCTCCACACAGGCGACACCTGGACCGTCGCCTGACGAGCCGGCGAACCGCGACACTTCCTCCGGAGGTCGTCTAGCTTTCTAGGTCGTGACCGAGCGAATTGCGCTTGCGTGCGCGCGACATCCGAGGCGGACACTTCTCGCCTGGGGTGTCGCCGTTCTTTTCTCGATGGCCGTGATCGTCGGGTTCCTGGGCTCTGCGCTGACGACGGAGAGCGATGTCACGTCAAAGCCGGAGTCGGTCCGTGCCAATGGGCTGATCGCGGGAGGGTTCGGAGCACCACGTCAACGCGTGGACGAGATCGTGGTCATCAGGCACGAGGCCCTCCGGGTGGATGACGGCGCCTTTGTCGCCGCGCTGTCTGCGCTCGTGAGCAGGCTGACTTCGGTCGCCGGCGTCGAGAGCGCGCCGCTGCCGAGCGATCCCGGCGGCGAGGCCAACATCTCCAGCGATCGGCACGCCGTCATGATCCCGATCGTCCTGCGCGACGACAGCCGCTCGACGATCGACGAGCTGCAAGGGATCGTCGATCAAGCCGACGCCGCGAACGGCCTCACGGCGACGATCTTCGGTGAAGAGACGGTCAACCGCGACTTCGAGGAGGTGTCGCAGCGCGATCTCGAGAAGGGAGAGCTCCAGTTCGGGCTGCCCGCGGCGATGGTCGTGCTGCTCATCGTCTTCGGGACGTTCGTTGCCGGCGCCCTGCCGCTCCTCATGGCGATCGCCTCGATCATCGTCGCACTCGCGCTCGTGTCACTGGTCGGCCAGGTCTGGGAGCTTTCGTTCTTCGTCGTAAACATGCTCACTGCGATGGGCTTGGCGCTCGGTATCGACTACTCGCTCTTCGTCGTCAGTCGCTTCCGTGAGGAGCGTCGCCGCGGCAAAGAGCCGCCCGACGCGATTCGGATCTCCGGCGCGACTGCGGCTCGGGCGGTGCTCTTCTCGGGTGCGGCGTTCATCATCTCGCTGACCGGATTGCTCCTCGTTCCGGACACGGTGATGAGGAGCCTTGCAGCGGGCGCAATCCTGGTCGGGCTCGTCTCGGTGGTCGCCGCGCTGACTCTCCTCCCCGCTGTCCTGAAGCTGCTGGGGGATCGGGTGGAGCGCGCTCGGATCCCGCTGGTAAACAGGGGCGGCCGAGGGGAGGCACGTTTCTGGGGTCGGATAGTCGCGCGCGTCCAGCGAACGCCCCTCGCCTTCCTCGTCGCCGGTACGGCCCTTCTTCTTCTCTTCGCGCTCCCGGCTCTACGTTTCGAGACGGGATCGAACGGGATCGCGACGCTTCCGGACGACCTTCCCTCGAAGCGGGGCTTCGATGCGCTTGTCGCTTCGTTTCCGACGGCGACCATCGAGCCGCTGCGGATCGTGATCGTCGGCGATGCAGGATCAGCTGATGTTCAGTCGCGCGCAGAGACGCTTCAAGCGCGACTGCGCGCCGACCCCGACTTCGGGAGCCAGCGGCTCGATACGCCTCCCTCCAACGATCTCCTCGTGTTGTCGGTCGAAGCCGGCGGCGACCCCTCGGGGCAGGAGGCGCAGGCCGTCGTCGCTCGGCTCAGGGGCGAGATCGTCCCCGAGGTGTTCGACGGGAGCGGGGTGGAGGTGCTCGTCACCGGTGCGGCTGCCGAGGGGTTCGACTACGTCCGGCTGAACGAAGATTGGCGGCCGATCGTCTTCGCGTTCGTCCTCGGCCTGAGCTTCATCCTGCTCACCATCGCATTCCGCTCGCTCGTCGTGGCCGCGAAGGCCATCGTCCTCAACCTGCTCTCCGTGGCTGCGGCGTACGGTCTGCTCACAGCGGTCTTCGTCGAGGGGATCGGGAACGAGATCTTCGGCTTCGCGCAGGTCGAGGCGATCGAGGCGTGGCTGCCGCTCTTCCTCTTCGCTGTTCTCTTCGGCCTCTCGATGGACTACCACGTGTTCTTGCTGAGCCGCATCAAGGAGCGCTGGCTCCAGACTGGCGACAACTCCGAGGCCGTTCGGCACGGGGTCACGACGACGGCGCGGCTGATCACCGGTGCGGCCATGATCATGGTCGTGGTGTTCGCGGGTTTCGCCCGCGGCGACCTGGTCGGGTTCCAGCAGATGGGGTTCGGTGTCGCCGTCGCCCTACTCATCGACGCGACTCTGATTCGCGGGGTGCTCGTACCTGCTGCGATGGAGCTCCTGGGGCCGCGAAACTGGTACCTGCCCAGCTGGCTGGACTGGATCCCACACGTCGAGGTCGAGCCGGTCGAGCTCGCGGACGAGACGGCAAGCTAGCTCTCGCCGAGGAACCGCACGGTCCGCTCAGCGATCTCCTCGCCCCTCTCCTCCTGTAGGAAGTGGCCTGCGCCCGCGATGATCTCGGCCGGTCCCGCGCCTGGGATCCGCGAGGCCATGTGCTCGGCGGCGACGATGGAGAAGATCGGATCTGAGTCGGAGAAGAGCACGAGCGCTGGCCGCTCCCAGTGCTCGAGCCCGGCGCGCACTTCGAGCATCTTGGCGGCAGATGGATGGTCGATCTCGGTGGGAACGAGCTCCGGGAACGCGAGCGCTCCGGCCTTCGACTCCGGCGTGGGAAAAGGTGCGTTGTAGGCCGCGACCACGTCGTCGGCGAGCTCGGCGACGCACGAGATTCGGATCAGCTGCCCGGGAACGAGATCGGTGCCGACCTTGCGAACGAACGCACGGAACCGGAGCCACTCCTCCGACGGCGCGCGTCCAGCACCGATGCCCGTGTTCAAGATCACGAGCCGCGCCACCCGATCCGGTCGGGCGACGGCGAGCCGTAGCCCGATGGGGCCACCCCAGTCTTGGACGACCACCGTGACGTCGTGCAGATCGAGCTCGTCGACGAAGCGCTCGATCGAGCTGTAGTGGAAGTCGTACGAGTAGTCCTCGATCCGCGTCGGCTTGTCCGAGCGGCCGAAGCCGAAGTAGTCAGGCGCCACTACACGTGCGGCTTCGGCGAGCGGTGGGATCATCTTGCGATAGAGGTACGCCCATGTGGGCTCGCCGTGCAGGAGAAGCACCGGGTTGCCAGCCCCCTCGTCGACGTAGTGCATCCTCAGTCCGGCTTGGTCGAGGTAGTGGGGGATGAACTCGTAGCCCGGGAGCTCCTCGAACCGCTCGTCGGGCGTGCGGTAGAAGTCCATCGGGCCATCATGACGGATGGCGCTCGCCTTCTAGCGCGCTGAGCAGCGCTGGTCGTCGCGCCTACCTCGTGCTCAGGCGTTCCGGCCCGGAGCGCGACAGCGCGACGCTACGTGGCGTCTGAGAGCGCAGGGACCAGCGCGCGTGACCGGCGCGCACTTGCGACGCCGATCGTCGCCAGGGACGTAAGCCCGGCTACGCTGAATGCCAGCGCCGTCCCTCCGATGCTCGCGAGCCATCCCGCGAAGAGCCCACCGATGGGAGCGAGGCCGAGAAACGCGAAGAGATAAAGCCCGATCAGGCGGCCTCGCAGGTGGTCGGGCGCGCCGAGCTGGACGAGTGCATTCGCGTTGGCAGTGAAGAGCGTGAAGGCGATCCCGATGGCGCAGAGGAGGACTCCTGCGAGCACGGCGTTCTGGACCGGTGCGAGCGCGAGCGCCAACACTCCAAACGCCGTTGTGCCGATCGCGAAAAGGCGCCAGCTGGCCTCTCGGAACGACGCCGTTGTGAGTGCCCCGACGAGTGCGCCTAGTCCGAACGAAGCGGACAGAAAGCCGAATCCCTCAGGTCCCACGTGGAGGGTGTCGGCGGCGAGCAGCGGAACGAGCACGTGGAAGTTGAATCCGACCGTGCTGACGACGGTGACGACACCGAGGATCGATCGGAGCTGGGGGTCGTTCCATATGAATGCGAACGCCCTCCGAAGGCCGTCAACGACTCGAGCCGACGGATCGCGCTCGACCGGATAGAGCTCGCTGCCACGCACGGACGCAAGTGCTGCGAGCACTGCGAGGAAGCTGAAGGCATTGATGACGAAGCACGCGCCTGTCCCGACCGCCGCGATGATCAGTCCTGCGATCGCCGGTCCGATGATCCGCGAGCCGTTGAAGAGCCCAGTGTTGAGTGCAACCGCGTTCGGAAGCTCGCGTCGTCCGACCAGCTGGAAGGTGAGTGACTGCCGTCCCGGCGCATCGAACGCGAGGGCGATTCCGCCGAGCGCGGCGAGCACATAAACGATGGGGAGCGTCGCCGTACCGGTCAGTGTCACGACGGCGAGTGCGATCGAGATCACCATCGCTGCCGCCTGCGTACCCATTACGAGCTTGCGCGTCTCGAGGCGATCGGCGACGACGCCGGCCGCGAGGCTGAACAGCGTGAACGGAACAAAGCGCCAGAACGCGAGCGCACCCACGGCGAGCGGGGAGCCGGAAAGCTCGAGCACGAGCCACGCGAGCGCAACGTTCTGCATCCACGTTCCGGCAAGCGAGACGACCTGGCCCGCGAAGAAGATCCGGTAGTTCCGGTGCCGTCGCAGGCTGCGGAACGTTCGCACACGAAGAGCGACCGCGAGCGTCGTCATGCGTCGTCTCCGAGCAACCGCTGCAGCGCGGGGATCGCGACGTCGAGCGCCTCGAGCTCGACAGGATCGAGCGCGCCGAGTCGCTCGGTGAGCCAGGTCGTGCGTCGGGCACGCACGCGCCTGAGAAGCCGCGCACCCTCGTCCGTGAGCCGGAGGCCCACGCGCCGGCGATCGTCACTCGAGCGAACGCGCTCGATCAACCCGGCGCGCTCGAGGCGGTCGACGTGGCCCGAAAGAGCTGGGGGTGAGATTCCTTCCTCTGCGGCGAGCTCGGCGAGCGAGAGTCCGGGGCTCTGCTTTACCAGCCAGAGCAGCGTTGCCTGACTGGCGGTGATCCCGAGCTGCTCGGTCTCTTTGCGAAGTTCGCGGGCGAGCCGAAGAAGAACGGGCCGCAAATCTGCTGCAACTGCGTCGACACTAAGAGTAACGTCACTAATCATTAACGTGGCTAAGGATAGCTGACAGAGACTGGCCCCCAACGACGGCGTATCGTTCGAGGGGTGAGCGACCCTGCTCCCAGCCGTCGGCTCGACGGCAGTGCGGTTCTTGGCGACGCCCTTGTCCGCGAGCTACTCGGGGCGCGACTGATCGGTGTTCTCGCCACGCTCGATCTCATCGGTTCGATCCACGCGGTTCCGATGTGGTACGCAGTTGATGAGGGTTGCATTCTCCTCGCGACCGGTTCACGCAGTCGGAAGGTGCGGAACCTCCGGAACGATCCACGCGCGACGCTCGTCGTACACGACTCTCGACCCGGTTTCGAGGTGTGCGGCGCGTCGATCGCAGGGCAGGCGGCGATCGTGCGAGGGCGTGAGGCGCGCGGTCTCGTCGATCGCGTGCACGGAAGGTACGTCGCCGAAGGTGCCGACGAGGATGCGGCCGTGCACGAGTTCTTCGTCTCTGACGACGTCGCGTTGCGCTTGCAGCCGGTGACGGCGCTGACCTGGGATGAGCGCGGCAGTCCTGCCAGCACGGCGCTGCGCACACGAGGTGAAGCGCTTCCGCTCGTCCCCACCGAGCCCCGGTAGCTCAACCACCTCGACCGAGTGAACTTTCTCCGGGGTGATTGACCTTCGGGCCGGCGTTTCTACGATGCGACCCAATGGGGAGCCGTCGCCGCACTCTCGTGCTTGCGTTGCTCGCCGTCCCGCTCGTGTGTGCTCCCCTTGGCCTCGCGGTGGCCAAGCCCTCCGAGACGCTCGAAGGCACGCTTCGCACCTGGCACGGAGACACCTTCACGACTCCTGTCGGTGTCGGTGCCGGAGTCGACACGACGATCGCCGGAGTCGTTCCACTCGAAGCAGCGGACGCGAGCGTTCATGCGCTCGCCGGGAAGAGAGTGCGCGCTCGTGGACAGCGGCGGGCGAACGGCGTCTTCGGGGCCAACGAGGGCGTTCAGGCCGCAGGCGAAGCGGTTGTGACAGCAGCGACCGGAACGAAGTCGGTCGCGGTCCTCCTCTTCAACTTCTCCAACAACGCCACCCAGCCTTGGACGCCTGCCGCAGTACGCGGCGTCGTCTTCGACAACGCGAGCTCCGTCGACGAGTACTACCGAGACGCCTCGTACGGCCAGCTCGCGCTATCCGGAGACGTCTTCGGCTGGTACACGATCGACTCCGCCGACTCCGGCTGCGCGTATACGACCTGGGCGAACGAGGCCCGGGCAAAAGCCGCTGCGGCCGGCGTCTCGCTATCGGGCTACCAGTACACGGTCTACGCGTTCCCGCAGGCATCGAGCTGCGGCTGGGCGGGCCTCGCGTACCTCCCAGGAACCGGAAGCTGGATCAACGGCGCGATGACGTTGAGGGTCGTGAGCCACGAGCTTGGCCACAACTTCGGTGTCCATCACGCCAGCACGCTCGCCTGCTCGAGCGGCGGCGTTTCGACGACGTTCACCGGAACCTGCAGCCAGAGCGAGTACGGCGATCCCTTCACGGTCATGGGTGGCGCGCAGACCCGGCATCACAACAACTGGCACCGAGCACAACTCGGTTGGTCCGCGGACACGCAGTCGGTGACGACGAGCGGGACGTACCTGCTCACGCCTGCAGAGCTCACGGGAGCACCGCGGATGGTGCGCGTGGCCCGCGGCGACGGTACGTACCTCAACCTCGAGTTTCGACAGCCGTGGGGGATCTTCGACAATTTCTCGTCCGGCGATGCCGCCGTGAACGGGGTCTCGATCCGCATCGCGCCTGCGGTCTCGAGCCTCGTTCAGTCGAAGCTGGTCGACGCCAATCCGAGCACGTCGAGCTTCTCTGATGCGGCGCTGGGAGTCGGTAGGACGGTCGTCGATCCACTCACCGGTGTTTCCATAACGACCGTCTCGGTCGGTCCTGCTGGAGCGTCGGTCTCGATCCAGTTCGCCGCCGACACTCAGGCGCCCGACGCGCCGGGCTCGCTGAGTACGACTCCGCTGAGCTCCACGGCCGTGCAGCTCAGCTGGACGGCCGCGGCCGACAACGTCGGCGTGGCCGGGTATCGCGTCTCTCGGGGCGGCACGCTCGTGGGTACGACGAGCGCTCTGTCCTATCTCGATTCCGGTCTCCAGCCCCAGACGCCGTACGCCTACGAGGTGCGCGCGTACGACGCTGCGGGGAACGTCGGGGCGGCAGCCGTCGCCAGCACGACGACACCAGGCGCCGACACTGCGTCTCCCTCCGTTCCAGCCGGCTTGACGGCGACTGTCCAGAAGGGGCGGAAAGTCGCGCTCTCCTGGAACGCCGCGACCGACAACGTCGGCGTCGTGGGCTACGACGTCTACCGAAACGGCGCGAAGGTGGCAGGGCCTGCTGGCACGTCGTACAGCGACCGGCCCGGTCGTGGCACCTTCACGTATCAGGTGCGAGCGCGCGACGCCGCCGGGAACGTCAGCGGCATGTCGGTCGGCGTCACCGTCAAGACGTAATCGGCGCGCCGCGGTCCTCGTTGGTGGCTGTCTGCGCCTTCTCACACAGAGCTCCGCCGAGCTTGGGCCGATCGAACGTGATCATGTAGCCGACGACACACGCGAACAGAAGCCCGGCGGCCCTCAGCCGCTACGACTTCGGTTCGGCTTCGAGCTTGTAGCCGACGCCGTAGCGCGTATGGATGAAGTCGTGGCGCTTGGCGCGTCGGTCGATCTTCTCCCGCAGCTTGCGAACGAAGACGTCCACTGTGCGGTCGCGGTGTGTCGCTCGGCGACCCCAAACCCGCTGGAGGAGCTCGTCTCGCGTGAGCACACGACCCTCTTCGCGGGCGAGGGTATACAGGAGGCGAAACTCGGTTGGCGTGAGCTCGGCGCTCACGCCGTCGACGTACGCCTGCACGTTGTCCGGATCGAGGCGTAGCTCCTCGATCACGATCGGATCGCCGCGGCGAGGCTCGGCCTCGCTCACGCCGCGGCGAGCGGCTGCTTGGACTCTCGCGGCGAGCTCCTTCATTGAGAAGGGCTTGACGAGATAGTCGTCAGCGCCGATTTCGAGCGCGTGGACGCGATCGTGCGCGGTGCCCCGAGCCGAAACGACGACGATCGGAGTTCCGATGCCCTCGCCTCGAGCTTGCTCGATCACTCGCCAGCCGTCGATTCCCGGGAGCATGAGATCGAGGACGCAGACGTCGGGACGCTCGTAGCGCAGCCGCGCCAGGCCAGTTTCGCCGTTGGCGACGCCGACTGCGTCGAAGCCGGCCGCCTCGAGGTGGCGCGCCATGGCGCGGGCGATAACGTCGTCGTCCTCGATGATCAGGACTCTGGCCATGCGCTGACACGATAGTCGCGGCCCCCGGGGGCGACGGCGCCGCGAGGTGGTTGCCGGTTGGTACCGAGTGGGAAGGAACCCGCTCCGAGTGCGAGGGGTCAGACCCGGGGTCAGACCCCGGACATGGCCTATTCGTCCGCTTCAGCGTCCGCGTCTGCGTTTTCTCCCTCGTCGTGGTCCTCGGTCGGTGCTTCCACGATCTCGATCTTCTCGCCGCCGACGAGCTGCGTTCGGGGTCGCTCGGAGCGGAGGATGAACGCCTTGTCGTTGCCGGGCCCGCCATTGAGGAGATCGGGGTCGCCGTCGGGCGCGAGCGCGTGCAGCTCGTCGTTCCCGCTCCCTCCGAGGACACGATCGGCACCCCACCCGCCGAAGAGCGAGTCGTTCCCGTCGTTCCCGGACACGGAATCCGCTCCGCTCCCCTGTTCTCGGCCGCCCGGTCGTCGCCGTCTCCGCCGGTGCGGGGGAGCACCAAGAGAATGATGCCCAAGGCTTCTGTTAGAACCGTATGAGATGGACGCCGATTCGATACGCGGACGCATGCTTGTCGAGGAGAGCCGCGAAGCCGTCGTCGTCATCGACGACGCGGATTGCGTGGTGCTTGCCAGCCGTCGTGCGAGGCAGGCGATCGACGGCATCCGAGAAGGAGAACCGTTACCAATCGACCTGCTCACAGGGGAATGCGGAGTGATCCCGCATGTCGTACCGTACGAGGTTGATAGCCGCCCTGAGCGGCTCGTCTACCTCTCGCGCGAGGGTGACCTTGCGGCCTATGAAGAGCTTCGCTCCGGATTCACCGCGGCCGTTTCGCACGAGCTGCGAACGCCGCTCGCGCGGTTGCTCACGCTGCTCGAGACAGCAACGCTTCCGGGCGAAGACGTGTCTGCGCTCGTCGACCGGGCGCAGCGGGAGATCGAGCAGATCACCGAGCTGATCGATGAAGTCTTGTTCCTCAGCGAGCTCGAATCAGGCGGTCGAGTGGTTGCGCTCGGTGCGACGGTGGCTCGACCAGTGCTCGAGGAAGCGCTACAAGAGCTCGAGGAGCGCGCCGCGAGAGCCGGCGTGGAGCTTCGACTCGAGTGCGCGCCGCGGGTCGCACTCGGGATCCGACCGAGGATGCTGCGCGTCGTCGCGCGGAACCTCGCCGAGAACGCCATCCGATACGCGGGACCTGGGGCCACCTTCTGGCTGGCGGCCGAGGCGAGCGCGGTCGGCTCGGTGACGCTCATCGGACGCGACGACGGCATCGGCGTCGAGGAGTCGGAGCTTCCGAGGCTCTTCGAGCGGTTCTTTCGCGCGGACCGCGCGCGGGCCTCGCGGGGGACGGGCCTCGGCCTCGCGATTGTGAAGCACATCGTCACGCAGGCCGGAGGAGCGGTGGAGGCACACGGCGCACGCGGTCGCGGGCTCGAAGTGCGCTGCGAGTTCCCAGGCCCGACGTAGCGGTTCACCAGACTTTCACCGCATCTTCACCGGTCGGCGCCCCGCGGCGCGACACCTTCCCGGGAGACTTGCACCATGGGAAAGGAAACGCCGTTTCCGCTCGTCCTCTCCGTCTTGACCCTTGTGCTTATCGCGGCCGGCTGCGCCGGCGGCACGAGCGGTGGCGTCATCACCGCCGACGGCTCGAGCACCGTCGCCCCGTTCACGACCAAGGCGGCCGAGGACTTCAGGGCCTCCGGCGGGGTCGACGTCACCGTGGGAATCTCCGGAACAGGCGGAGGCTTCGAGCGCTTCTGCGCTGGCGAGACCGACATCTCCGACGCTTCACGGGCTATCGAGGACGACGAAGCTGCGAACTGCGCTGAGAACGGCGTCGAGTTCGTCGAGCTCCAGGTGGCGACCGATGCGCTCACGAATGTCGTCAACCTCCAGAACGATTGGGTGACATGCCTGACGGTCGAGCAGCTCAACGCGATTTGGAAGCCGGGCTCCAAGGTGTCGAACTGGAATCAGGTCGATCCGTCGTACCCCGACGTTCCCCTCAAGCTCTACGGCGCCGGTACGGACTCGGGCACCTTCGACTATTTCACCGACGTGATCAACGGCGAGGAGGGTGCAAGCCGTTCGGACTTCTCGGCGACCGAGGACGACAACGTCACCGTACAAGGCGTCTCGGGGGATGAGGGCGCGCTCGGGTATTTCGGCTTCTCGTACTTCGAGGAGAACCAGGACACGCTCAGGGCGCTCGAGGTCGACGGCGGCGCGGGCTGCGTCGTGCCGAGTGTTGAGACGGCGCAGGACGGCTCCTACTCGCCACTTTCGCGGCCTCTTTACATGTACGTGAAGACGAGCGCTCTCGTAGACACGGAAGGACTTGCCGACTTCATCCGCTACACGCTCGAGAACGAGCAGGCGATCGCCGGAGAGGCCCAGGTTGTGCCGCTGAGCCAAGAGCAGATCGACCAGCAGCTGCAGAAGTTCGAGGACGCCACGGCGTAGATGGCGTCAGCGGACGTCGTCGGCCACGCCTCGCCCACCGCCCTTCCACGAAAGAGGATTCGGCCGGGCGAGCTCGTGGTACAAGCAGTGCTCTTCATCGCGGCCGCGATCTCGGTGCTGACGACGCTTGGCATCGTCCTCTCCCTGTTGCTCCCTGCGCTCGAGTTCTTCCGCGAGGTCAGTCCCGTGGACTTCTTCACCGGAACGACGTGGGCGCCGCTGTTCCTCGACGCGCACTTCGGGGTGCTGCCGCTCGTGGTCGGCACGCTCATGATCTCGTTCTGGTCCTCGCTCGTCGCCTTCCCGCTCGGGGTCGGTGTTGCCATCTACCTGAGCGAGTACGCGGCGCCGAGGGCTACGGCTTTCCTGAAGCCGATTCTCGAGATCCTCGCCGCGATCCCCACGGTTGTCCTCGGGTACTTCGCGCTCACTTTCGTGACTCCGTTCCTGCGCGATCAGGTTGGGCTCCAGGTCGAGATCTTCAACGCGCTGTCGGCGAGCCTCGTGCTCGGGATCATGCTCATTCCTACGATCGCCACGCTCTCCGAGGACGCCATGGCTGCCGTGCCCCGAGATCTTCGCGACGGCGGGTACGCGCTCGGGGCCGACAAGCTGCAAGTCTCGACCAAGATCGTCGTGCCTGCGGCCATCTCCGGGATCATCGCCGCGTTCGTGCTGGGCTTCTCGCGAGCCGTAGGTGAGACGATGATCGTTCTGATCGCCGCCGGCCAGCTTGCACAGATCTCCTTCGATCCGCGCCAGACGATCGAGACGATCACCGCCTTCATCGGCGCGACCGGCAACGGCGACGTTCCGACGGGCTCGATCGAGTACAAGACCATCTTCGCCGTCGGGCTCACGCTCTTCGTCATGACGCTCGTGATGAACCTGATCTCGATCAGGCTCGTCCGCAAGTACCGCGAGGTGTACGAATGAACTCCATCCCCGCTGCGCTCGAGACCGACCGCCAGCGCCGCGCGTGGAGAAACCGTCTCTTTCGGGTCACGATGCTCTCGTGCATGTTCGTCGCGTTCGGCACACTGGCCGTTCTGCTCGTCGACACGCTGATCACGGGCTGGCCTGCGCTCAGCCAGCAGCTCCTGACGGGCCTGCCGTCGACGGAGCCCGGTGAGGCTGGAGCACGGCCGGCGATCCTCGCGACGCTTTACCTCGGACTGCTCGTGCTCCTGTTCTCGGTCCCGATCGGCGTGCTGACTGCGATCTACCTCGAGGAGTACGCGGATCGCGAGCGTTGGTGGAACCGAGCGATCGAGGTCAACATCCAGAACCTCGCGGCAGTCCCGGCGATCGTGTACGGGATCCTCGGACTGGCTTTCATCGTCCGCGGCATCGGCGTCGGCCGAGTCGTCCTCGCCGGAGGGCTCATCCTCACACTGGTCGTGTTGCCGACGGTTGTCGTGTCCTCACGTGAGGCGATACGAGCCGTGCCGGACTCCATCCGACAGGGTGCCTTTGCACTCGGCGCGACGAAGTGGCAGGTCGTGTGGCGCCAGGTCTTGCCGGCCTCGATCCCGGGCATCGCCACCGGCTCGATCCTCGCGCTCTCCCGCGCAGTCGGAGAGACGGCGCCGCTGATCATGGTCGGTGCCATTACGTATGTCGCATTCAACCCGACGCTGTTCGGGCCGTACACCGCACTCCCCGTCCAGATCTACAACTGGACCAAACAGCCCGACCCGGGCTTCCAGACGTTGGCAGCAGCCGCTGCGATCGTCCTGCTCGTCATCGTGCTCAGCATGAACGCCGTGGCAATCTTCCTTCGCAATCGCTATCGCAAGCAGTGGTGAGGTAAGTGACCCAGATGGAAGCTCCGCGCATAGACAGTGGTCGTATCGCCGAGGTATCACGTGGGCTCGAACGGTCTGAGGTCGAGGGCCGCGAGAAGGTGTTCTCGGTGGCCGACCTCAGTGTGTCCTACAAAGGCACGATGGCGCTCGAGGGCGTGGCTCTCGACGTGCATCGGAACACGGTGACCGCCTTCATCGGCCCCTCGGGATGCGGGAAGAGCACCTTCATACGCTGTTTCAATCGGATGAACGATCTCATTCCCGGCGCCAAGGTCTCGGGCACAGTGCTCTACCACGGCCAGGATCTGTACAGCCGTGACGTGGACGCCGTTGAGATCCGACGACGGATCGGGATGGTGTTTCAGAAGCCGAATCCCTTCCCGAAGTCGATTTACGACAACGTTGCCTTCGGACCGCGTGTCCTGGGGATGGACGGCTCCTTGGACGAGCGAGTCGAGCAAGCGCTGCGAAATGCCGCGCTCTGGGACGAGGTGAAGGATCGACTCAAGGACGGCGCTCTCGGCCTCTCGGGCGGTCAGCAGCAGCGCCTGTGCATTGCGCGGGCGCTCGCGGTCGAGCCCGATGTCATCCTGATGGACGAGCCGGCTTCTGCACTCGACCCGATCTCGACCACGCGGATCGAAGACCTCATGCACGAGTTGAAGCGCGAGTACACGATCATCATCGTCACCCACAACATGCAGCAGGCGGCGCGTGTGGCAGACATGACGGCGTTCTTCAGCGTCAACGTCGAGGAGGACGGAAGCGCGCGCCGCGGCGTTCTCGTCGAATACGACTCGACGACGAAGATCTTCACGACACCTTCCGACAAGCGGACCGAGGACTACGTCACGGGGCGGTTCGGATGAGAGTTGAGTTTCAGGCAGAGCTGGATGCCCTCGAAGCAGGGTTTCAGGAGGCGGGCGAGATCGTTGTCCGATCGATTCGCGCAGTCATCGACGCGCTACGCACGCAGGACGTCGAGCTGTGCGACGAGGTCATCGCATTCGACGACGAGATCGACGACCGGTACCACGCTCTTGAGAAGGAGATCGAGCTCGTGCTCGCCCGCCAGACACCCGTTGCCGGCGATCTTCGTCTCGTTCTCGCCCTCCTGCACTGCGCGCTCCACGTCGAACGCATGGGCGACCAATGTGTGACGATCGCGAAGCTGACGAAGCTGTCGAGCCATCTGGACACGCGCCAGATCGTCATCGAGGGCCTCGTCGACATGGGCGAGCGCTGTGCGGAGATGGTCAAGGTGTCGCTGACGGCATTTGCGAATCGCGATGTGGGACAGGCGCGTGGTTTGCACGGTCTCGATGACCTCGTCGATCGAGCCAACCGACAGGTCTTCAAAGAAGTGATGGGGTACGTGAACGACGCCGAGGCGCTCGAGTGGGGAATGCGCCAGATCACGGTCGCGCGGTGCTTCGAGCGGATCGGCGACAACGCCGTCGACATCGGTGAGCAGACCGCCTTCGTCGTGACCGGCGAATTCACCGAGTTCACCGACGCCTCTCACTAGCGACGGGTCGTCGACCTGCCAATCCTCGTAGCGCTTGCCCGGGTAGATAGGGCACGCGTCGCCGCACCCCATTGTGATGACGACGTCTGCGGCACGCACCGCGTCGTCGGTCAGTCGCTTCGGCAATGCGTCCGATAGGTCGACGTCCAGCTCGGCCATCGTCTCGACGGCGAGAGGGTTCACCACCTCGGCGGGGTCGGATCCGGCCGAGCGAACACCGACGTGCCGCCCGAGCGAAGCGTCAACAGACCGCCCGCCATCTGGCTGCGGCCCGCGTTGCGAACGCAGACGAACAGGACTTCGGGCCGCTCGCCCATCTCGTGAAGTGAATCAGCTAGACGCCGCGGCGCTCACGAGCTCGGCGTCGTGCGCGTGTGATCGCGCGCCGCCCCATCGACGAGTGATGCGAGTGCGGCTTGCTGCCGGCGCTCGCGCGCGTCCACGTCCCGTCCGACGCGAGCAGCCAAGCGTTCGTGTCATCCGCGAGCGCGCTGTCGAGGAGCGCGTGAATGTCCTGGCGTACGCGCCCGTTCTCGACGGGGACGAGCACCTCGATCCGGTGGTCGAGATTTCGCGTCATGAGATCCGGGCTGCCGATGTACGTCGCCGTATGATCCCCTGCCTCGAAGGCGTAGATGCGGCTGTGCTCCAGGAAGTGACCGACGATCGAGCGCACGCGGATGTTCTCCGAGAGCCCAGCGACCCCCGGGCGGAGCGCACAGGTGGTTCTGGCGATCACGTCGATGCTCGCGCCGGCCTGCGATGCGGCGTACAGCTCCTCGACGATCTTCGGATCGACGAGGTGATTCACCTTCAGCCGAATGCGCGCGACCTTTCCGTCGGCTGCCGCCGCCCGAACGGCGCGGATCTGGTCGACCAGCCCCGTGCGGAGGGTAAACGGGGCGACGAGCAGTTTGCGGAATCGCTGCGGCCGCCCGAAGCCAGTGATGAAGTTGAAGAGGTCGGCGACGTCTGCCGCGATCGCCTCGTCGGCGGTGAAGATCCCGACGTCCTCGTAGAGCCGGGCGGTGGCGGCGTGATAGTTGCCGGTTCCGATGTGTGCGTACCGCCGCAGCTCTTTGCCCTCGCGACGCACGATCAGCGTCATCTTCGCGTGGATCTTGAGATCCGAGAAGCCATGGACGACATGAACGCCTGCCTGCTCGAGTGCGCGTGACCACTCGATGTTTCGGCGCTCGTCGAAGCGCGCCTTCAGCTCCACGACGCATACGGCCTGCTTGCCGTCCTCGGCGCACTGGATGAGGGATCCCACGAGTGCGCTGTCGTCGCTCGTCCGGTACACCGCGGTCTTCATCGCGATGACGTCGCGATCCTGAACAGCCGCCTGCGCGAAGACCTCGAAGCTCGCCCGAAAAGACTCGTACGGCTGATGGACCGCGATATCTCCGCGACGGATCTCGTCGAAGATGCGTGGGAGATCGGCCTGGGCATCGACGAACCGGGGTGGAACCACCGGAACCCAAGGCTCGTGCTTCAGATCCGGGCGGTCGAGAGCCGCGAGCTCCATGAGCTCGGCAAGGTCGAGCGGGCTCTCGATTCGGTAGATCTGGGTCTCGTCGGCACCGAGGCCATGGGTCAGACGCAAGACCATTTCGGCAGACGCCGACGCGCTGACCTCGACGCGAACGACATCGCCGAAGCGGCGCTTGCGAAGCTGGCTCTCCACGGCCTCGAGGAGGTCAGCGGCGTCATCGGACACCTCGAAATCGGCGTCCCGCGTCACGCGGAATGCCGCGCGCTCGACAATCGCCGCCCCGGGGAACAGCGAGGGGAGGAAGTGGGCAATGACCTGCTCGAGGGGGATGAAGAGGCCCCGCTTACCGATCTCGATGAAGCGTGGGAGTCCCTCCGGGATCTTCACGCGGGCGAAGCGCTCGTCGCCGGTCTCCGGGTCGGCGGCGAAGACGGCTAGCGAGAGCGACAGGCCCGAGATGTACGGAAACGGCTGGCCCGGTCCGACCGCGAGTGGAGTGAGCACAGGGTAGATCTCTCGCTGGAAATGCTTCTCCAGCCGCTTGAGCTCCTTGTCGTTGCAATCCCCGATTCCACCGACGACGACTCCCTCGGCTGCGAGCGTCGGGCGCAGCTCTTTCTTCCACAACCGCGACTGACGGGCGATCAGGTCGAGGACGCGCTCGCGGATGCGCGCGAGCGTCTGTTGCGGCGTGACGCCATCCGGCGACAGCATTGCGAGTCCCGACTCCGCCTGGCCGAGGAGCCCCGCGACGCGCACCTGGAAGAACTCGTCGATGTTGGACGCGAAGATCGCGCAGAACTTGACTCGCTCGAGCAGCGGCAGCGAGTCGTCCTCCGCGAGTTCGAGGACGCGAGCGTGGAACTCCAGTTGTGAGAGCTCTCGGTTGAGCAGATGCTCCGTCGGCTCGCTGCGAATTCGCGTTGTCATCTCGACATTCTCTATCGGCAGCACGCCGCTGCGCGTTACAGCTGCGTTTGCGGTCGGAACCCAGGGTGTGTGCTTGCCGCGCTCATGCAGGTGCCGGCAGGAGTCGGCGCGTCTCGTACCGGCGGCCGAGGAATGCCGCTGCCGCGATCGCGCCAGCGAGGAGGAAGACGATCAGGTCACCTCCAGGCAACCGTGTCACGGCTTCCATCAACGCGCCGACGAGTCCGGCCGCAGGCAACGTGAGGATCCAGGCGACGACGATGTTGCCTGCGATTCCCCAGCGAACGGCGGAGAACCTCCGGCTCGCTCCCGCACCCGTGACACACCCGGAGATGGTCTGTGTCGTCGAGACCGGGAATCCGAAGTGGGCGGTGGTCCACAGGATCCCTGCGCAGGTGGTTTGCGCCGCGAACCCCTGCGGGGGGTCGATCTTTGCGATCCGCGTTCCCATCGTCTTGATGATCCGCCAGCCGCCGACGTATGTACCGAGCGCCATGGCCAAGGCTGCCGAGACGATGACCCAGGTCGGCGGTCGGTTGGTATCGCCACTGACGTTGCCTGAGACAACGAGCGCGAGCCAGATGATCCCCATCGTCTTTTGCGCGTCGTTCGTGCCGTGCGCGAAGGCGACGAAACTACCGGAGACGACCTGGCCGCGTCGGAACACCCGGTTCACCTTGCTCGGCGAACGTCGTTTGATCACCCAGATGATCGCGATCATCATCGCGAAAGCGATCGCGAAGCCGAGTGTCGGCGAGAGGATGCCCGGTTTCACGACCTTCTCCCAGACCCCGCTCCAGTTGACGACGTCCAGACCGTCCGCCGCGATCGCTGAGCCGGCGACTCCGCCGATCAGGGCGTGGCTCGAGCTCGACGGGAGCCCGAGAAACCACGTTACGAGGTTCCAGGTGATTGCGCCGACGAGCCCGGCGAGGATGACGTTCAGTGTGACGACCTCGGGATTCACGATGCCCTTGGCGATCGTGGCCGCGACCGCGAACGAGACGAACGCGCCAAGGAAGTTGAGGATCGAAGCGATGAGTACAGCGGTGCGCGGGGACAGTGCCCTCGTCGAGACGCTTGTCGCGATGGCGTTAGCCGTGTCGTGGAAGCCGTTCGTGAAGTCGAAGAAGAGAGCGACGATGACGACCGCGACGAGCGTGAGGTCTTCCATGGCGCGGGTCGGCTAGGCGTTCTTCACGGCGATGTTCGCGATCACGTTGGCGGCTGTCTCACAGGCATCCAGAGCGCGCTCGAGCGCTGCGTAGATGTCCTTCCAGCGGATCACGATCAGCGGGTCGATCGCTTCGCCGCGGAAGAGGGCGCCGAGCGCATCTCGGAGAATCCGGTCGCCCTGGTCCTCGAGGCTCTTGAGCTCGATCAGCGCCTGCTGCACGCCACGCATCCCCTTGAGGTTGTGGCAGGCGGTCGCCAGCTGTTCGCAGGCGCGAACGATCACGGCGCATTGCTCGACGGCGTGTCGGGTCGGCATCTCGACGCCGTACAGCCCCAGCAAGTCGGACGCCTCCTCGAGGTAGTCGACGACGTCGTCGACGACAGTGGCCAGTTGGTAGATGTCCTCCCGGTCGAAGGGCGTCATGTACTGCGTGTTCAGGAGGTTGATCAGGTCACTTGTGAGGGTGTCCCCAGCCGTCTCGACTGCCTTGACCTGCTCCTGCGTGACGCCCGAGCTCGGGTGCTCGCGGAAGCGTCGCTCCACGAGACGGGCGGCGTCGAGTGCGTTCTCGCCTGCCTTGCCGAAGAGCACGTAGAACTCGGTTGTCCGCGGCGTAAGACTGAATCCCATGCGCGCGAGACGCTAACCGTTTGGAGCCATCGCGGTCCGAACAACCGACCAGGCTGTCGGATCATGCGAGCGCGTCGACGACGAGCGACTGGAAGTGCGCCACGAGTTGCTCGGACTCCGGCATGAGCCGCCCTTCGTCGATGAGCCCGGCGCGCACACCGGCCTGGACGCGCTCGACGAGGACACGATCCTCGGCGCCGACCTGCGCGTCGAACGCGAGCGACTCTTCGACCCAGGCCTCGTCGGCATCCTCCGCAACGAAGTAGTCCAGGAAGCGGTATGTCCGCTCGGTCGCGAGCGGGAAGATCGGGCCGATCGAGAAGTTCGGTCGACCCGGCATCACGTTGATCACGGTTCCCGGAAAGAGGAGGTGGAACTGGCCGCGCTCGACCTCGCCCGTGGGGTCGTACGAGCCGCGCGGCTCAGGCCGCGGTGGACCGTGCTGCGTCATGCGCCCTCCCTTCGTCTCGAGCAGATAGGCGTCCGGGGAGACGTCCATGACGGCGGAGAATCCTGGATGAGCTGTCGGGCAGTGGTAGCACTCGAGGAAGTTCTCGGCCGAGATCTTCCAGTTGGCGTCGAGCTCCGACTCGGCCCGCTGGAGGAAGCGAAGCGCGTCGAGGTCGATACCCGCAGCTCGGACTCGCTCGGGCACATCGTCGAGAAACTCCGCCAGCGGTTCTGCGTCGGGGTCGGGGTTGACGAACACGAGCGGGCCCCAGGTGTCGAGCTGCAGCGGGATCAGCCCGAGCTCGTCGGCGTCAGTTCCGCCCTCTCGCGAGAACCTCGGCGCGGCCACGAGCTTGCCATCGAGCCCGTACGTCCAAGCGTGGTACGGGCACTGGAGCGTGGCACGCTTGCCGGATCCCTCGCAGACCAGTGAGCCACGGTGGCGGCAGACGTTCAGAAATGCGCGGAGGGTTCCCTCCTCGTCACGTACCAACACGACGGGAACGTCAGCGACCCGGGTCGCGACGAACGTTCCGGCCTCTGCGACCTCGTCCTGGCGACCCGTGTACTGCCACGAGCGACGAAAGATGCGCTCGCGCTCGACGTGAAGCACGGCGGGATCCGTGTACCAGCTCCAAGGGAGGGTTCTCGTGCCGACGGCGCTCACACGGCGAACGCTACCCGTCTGTGGACTGAAGGCGCGGGTAGGATCGCGCCCGATGATCGGGCACGTGGAAGTGTCGGACCACGAGATCGCGGACGCCGTCGCGGCTGCAGAGACCACGGTCGCCTGATGTCCGACGCTGCACTCCTCGCATCCGTCGAAGAAGGTCTTCGGCCCCTTGCCCAGGTGCGGAACGTCGCCTGGTGGGAGTCGCAGGTCGACGCAAGCGCGGAGCACGAGCGGCGCCGGGCCCGGACGGAGCTGGCGTACTCGGACGCGCTCGCTGAACGAGATCTCTTCGCGGCGGTGCAGAAGGCGCGTCGCTCGGACAACGGTCCCCTTGGAGGCCGTCAGCTGGAGCTCCTGCACAACCTGATGCTGCCCCGCCAGGTTCCGGACGCGCTTCGCGCGAGGATCGTCGAGCTCGAATCTGCCGTCGAGGTGCGCTTCTCGCGTCACCGGGGTGTTGTCGACGGTGTCGAGGTCGACGACAACGAGATCAAGCGCATCCTTCGTCAGAGCGACGATCCGATCGAGCGGCGTGGGGCGTGGGAGGCGGCGAAGACCGTTGGTGCTTCGGTCGCCGACGACGTGCGCGAGCTGGCGAGGCTGCGCAACCAGGCAGCTCGCGAGCTCGGTTACCGCGACTGGTTCGCGCTCTCGCTGGCGACAGACGAGCTCGACGAAGGAAAGCTGATGACGACGCTGGCTGACGCCGATCGAGCGACCGCTGAGCCGTTCGCGCGCTGGAAGGGCGCGCTCGACCAGAGGCTTGCGCTGCGCTTCGAGTGCTCCACGTTGGAGCTTCGGCCCTGGCACTACGCCGATCCGTTCTTCCAGGAGGCACCGGTCGAAGGGTCGGTCGACCTCGACCCGTTCTTTGCCGGCAAGGACATCGTGTCTCTCTCCCGCAGGACGTTCGAGGGCATCGGGCTCGAGGTCGCGGGGATTCTCGACCGCAGCGATCTCTATCCCAGGGCGGGGAAGTGCCAGCACGCCTTCTGCATCGATATCGATCGGGCTGGAGACGTGCGGATAGTCGCGAATGTCGCTGAGAACCACGACTGGGCCGACACGATGCTTCACGAGCTCGGCCACGGGGTGTACGACCTCGGGTTCGGCGAGGAACTTCCATGGCTCCTCCGCAGCACCCATCTTGTAGCGACCGAGGCGTCGGCTCTTCTCTTTGGCGCTCTTGCCGGCAGCCGCGAGTGGCTCGAGCGCGTTCTCGGGATCGGTGCGCGCGAGGGAGTCGAGCTCGAGGAGCGCCTGCGCGCAGCTCGTGCCGCCGAGCTCGTCGTCTTCACCCGCTGGGTGATCGTCATGAACGGGTTCGAACGCGCGCTGTACGCGGATCCGGACAGCGACCTCGACTCGATCTGGTGGGAGCTCGTTGCCCGCTACCAGCTCCTCACGCCGCCCGACGGGAGACGCGCCCCCGACTGGGCCGCGAAGATCCACGTGGCCGTGGCGCCCGTCTACTACCACACGTATCTCTACGGTGCGATCGTCGCGCTACAGCTCAAGGACGCACTTGGCGCTGCGGTCGGTGGGATAGTCGACCGTCCGGAGGCAGGCCTCCTTCTGCAAAGGAAGCTCTACGCGCCCGGTGAGTCGATCCGTTGGGACCGCCTGGTCGAGGAGGCCTCAGGGTCTCCGCTCTCGGTCGCTTCTCTCGCGCGTGAGGTGAGCGCTGTCTGATCCCGGAGCCCGACGCAACCTCCTCACGGGCTCATTCGGGAATCTCACTGCGGAGCTCGTCGAGCAGGTGGCTGCCGGA
>JAOUHF010000107.1 GCA_029865325.1 Thermoleophilia bacterium | reverse complement strand
GCCAGCAGGACGCCGCACGTCGAGAGCGTGAGTGCGATGGCGAGACCGTCGAGCTCGAGGAGATCCGCGAACACCCAGGCGAGAAGCACCTGCAGCGTGAGCGCGGCAGCGCCGATCCAGGGGAGCGACCGCAGTCGCTCTGCGACGAACGCGAGCGGAAAAGCGACATTGACGCCGACCGACACGATCATCCACGGGCTCAGGACCACGACGAGCCGGGCAACCTCCTGCCCCACGTCTCCTTCGTACGCATCGCCCAGTACGCCCTCGACGATCCCCCCACCGGCGAGCGCGAATGCTCCTACCGCGGCGCCGATCACCGTCAGTGCAACCCACGCCGACGAGACGACGTGCCGTGCCACGACGCCGGGGCCGAGCCCGGTGCGTGTCAGCGGAACGGACGAGACGAGGCCAATCGAGAACGCGGTCACGGACACGAGCGTCGCAGCGGCGAGGTACGCGTAGCCGAAGCTCGTAACCGCGCCCTCTCCGAGCCGGCCGGCGAAGGGCAAGCACACGACATAGAGCAGCTGGAGGGCGATCGGAAGCGAGGCGGCGGCCGCGAAGACGCCGAGGCGTGACGACAACGGCAGTCCGGACGGGCGAACCGCGGTAGCAGGCATGCTCGATTGCAGAGCCCGCCACGCGAGAACGACGCCTGGAACGAGAAACGCGACGACGCCGTTCAGTGCCATGCCCCACCCAACGGCGACGATCCCCTCCGAATCGACGAGAGCGAGAATCAGGACGAGCCCAGCCGCGCTCCCCGCTGCATACCCGAACGCCGCAGTCGCGTAGTCGTCGAGTGCCGCAAGACCGCTTGCCGCAAGGCCTGCGAAGAGATGTGCGACCGCTGCAGGCACAATCCACCGCAGAGCATCGGCACACGCGTGCTGGGCGACCTCGGAGCCGTCGCCAGTCAGGAGCCCGGCGATCGGGTCGGCGGCGAACTCGACGATGAGCACCAGAGGCACAGCGACGATCGTTAGGGCCGCCGCGAATCCGGCGATGTCCCCAGCCAGCCTCCGCTCGTCTCTTGCTCGGGCAAGTGCCGGCAGCACGGCGATGCGAACGGACTGCGCCGCGAGGGCGAGGACGATGAAGACCCCGTAGGCGGCAAAGAACCCGTCGGTCTCGTCCGTGCGGCCGAACTCGCGCGCGATGACGATCCCGACGATCGCTGCGAAGGCCGAAACGACGAGGGTCGAAGTCGCGGTCAGCGCCGCGCTCGCCACCGAGCCCAAGCCGGGCGAGTCTGTACGCTTGCTCACCGACGCGGAAGCGTACGCCCCATGCCGAACGACACCCTCTGGACAAGCGGCACGCTCGAAGATCTCCGCCGCGAGTTCGGCGACATCTACGAAGGTCGTACGGTGCTCATCACCGGAGCCGACGGCTTCATGGGCTCGCATCTCACCGATGCCCTCGTCGAGCTCGGGGCTACAGTCCACGCGTTTGTCCGCGCGACCTCAAGCGGAGCGCTCAACAACGTCGCCCACCTCCGTGACCGCCTCAAGGTGCACTTCGCCGATCTGACCGACAAGACCTCGGTCGACTACCTGATCCGAGAATTGAAAGAGGCCGCTGACGACCGACCTTACATCTTCCACCTCGGCGCGCAGGCCCACGTCGGCGAGTCCTGGCACCGACCATATGAGACGGTGATGGCGAACACGATCGGCACGCTCAATCTCCTCCAGTCCGTTGTCGATCATGGCCTCGAGCTCGAGAAGTTCGATACCGCCGGCACCTCGGAGGAGTACGGGAATGTGCGCGAGTCGGTCACCGACCACCACGACTTCGACGACGTCGGCGGGCTCATACTGCACGAGCGCTCACCGATCAACCCGAAGTCGATCTACGCGACTTCGAAGGTGGCCGCCGACTTCCTGACGATGAACTACCACGATGCGTTCGGCATCCCGGGGGTCGTGACGCGGATGTTCAACAACTACGGGCCCCGCCAGAACCCACGCTATGTGACGGGTACGATCATCACGCAAGCGCTGACGCGCCCCTCGATCGAGCTCGGGCAACTCGATCCATTACGGGACTTCTGCTTCTGCACCGACGGCGTCCGCGGCCATCTGACCGTCGCGGCCCAAGGCACCCCTGGTGACGTCTACGTCTACGGCCAAGGCGCGAACATCTCCATGCGGGACTGGGTCGACATGATCCTGCGGATCGGTGAGGACGGGGGCTTCTGGCCGAGCCGCGAGGTCGTCTCGACCGAAGCCCGCTACCGCCCCGGAGCGAGCGAGGTCATGGCTCTACGCGTCGGCCACGAGAAGCTCACGGCCGAGACGGGCTGGATGCCGAAGGTGTCATGGGAGGAGGGGATCCTCGAGACGATTCGCTGGTACGCCGAGAACCGCGACCGCTGGATAGGCCGCGTGGACTGGTTGCCCACAGGCACGCCTCTCACGACACCGTGACCCGTGTCCTCGTCACCGGCGGCGGCGGCTTCCTCGGCTCGCACCTCGTGGAGCGGCTCGAAGCTGACGGCCACGACGTCGTCGTCGCGCGCAGCGTGGACTACGACCTCACTTCGCTGCAGGACGCGGCTCGTATGTTCGACGACGCCGGCGCGGAGCTCGTCTACCACCTCGCGGCAGAGGTCGGCGGCATCGGCGCGAACCGCGCGAACCCCGGCCGCTACTGGTACGCGAACCTGACGATGGGGGCCTACGTCCTCGAGCAGGCGCGGCTCCACTCAACGCCGAAACTCGTGATCGTCGGCACGGTCTGCGCGTACCCGAAGTTCGCCGCGGTTCCCTTCAGCGAGGATGACCTCTGGGACGGCTATCCGGAGGAGACAAACGCGCCGTACGGCGTCGCGAAGAAGGCAGTCCTCGTCGGCGCCCAGGCCTATCGCGACCAGTACGGCCTGAACAGCGTCTTCCTCCTCCCCACGAATCTCTACGGGCCGAGAGACAACTTCGACCTGGAGACCTCCCACGTCATCCCGGCGCTGATCCGGAAGATGATCGAGATAGAGGACGAGGTCGTGCTCTGGGGCGACGGCTCGCCGACCCGCGAGTTTCTCTACGTCGACGACTGCGTCGAGGGTCTCGTCCTCGCCGCCGAGCGATACGACGCGCCCGAACCGGTGAACCTCGGCGCGGGCAAGGAGATCTCGATTCTGGAGCTCGCCCAGCTCATCGCCGACGTGACCGGTTTCGGAGGTCGCATCATCTGGGACGAAGCGAAGCCCGGCGGGCAGCCACGCCGAAGCGTCGACGCCACACGCGCTCGGGAGCTCTTCGGCTTCGAGGCGCGCACGCCGCTGCGGGAGGGAATCGAGCGCACCGTGGCCTGGTATCGCTCGGCTGTTGCCGGTGTCGGTCGCTAGCGCCACAGCAACTGCCGCGCGCGGCGTGAGCCGTACCGTCGACAACTTGCTCGAACGGCCGCGCGCTGTTCTCGGCACTCTCGTCGGCGCGCAGATCGTGGGGACCGTCGTCCTCGCACTGTCCGTGACCCACAACGGCTGGGTCTACTTCCAGGGCGGAGATCAAATCTGGCTCGCGACGCAGGGATGGCTTCTCGGTCAGTTCGAGCTGGCGCCCACCGAGCTCGGCTACCTCTGGTCGTATCTCCTGATGCCGGTCCTGTGGGTCACGGGGCCGACCTTCGTCCAGGCATTGCCGCCACTCCTAATCCTGCAGGTGCTCGTCCTCGGCCCGATCGCACTCGTGTGCGTCTACGGAATCGCAGCGCACGTCGGCGGGCGCCTGCTCGGGTACTGGGCGGCGCTGCTCTGGGTCGTCGCACCGTTCGCCTCGATACCACTCTTCGTGGAGCGATACCAGGAGCGCTGGGCCGAGCATTTCCTCCCTCAGGCGCTCGGACTGACGGCGATGGCCGACTTCCCGTCCACCGTGCTCGTGCTGGCTGCCGCTCTCTACGTGGTGCGCTCGCTCTCGCCCGGGCACCTGACTGACGCTGTGTTCGCGGGTGTCCTCGTCGGCGCCGCAGCAGCTCTGAAGCCCTCGAACCTCCTGATCGTCTTCGGGATCGGCCTCGCCTATGTCGTCGCACGCCGGTGGCGCGAGGGCCTCGCCTGCGCTGCAGCGACCGTTCCCGCGCTGCTCGTTTTGGTCGCCTGGAAGTACCGAGGCCTCGGCGAGCTTCCGGCCTTCGCGCTGGAGCAAGCGCGCGTTGCTGCAGGGTCGAGTCCACCCCTCGCCGATCTCCAACTCGACCGCTACTTCGACCTCGACTTCGAGCACTGGAAAACGCAGATGGATCAGCTGCGCGAGTTCTTCTGGAGCGCCCGGCTTGCCCAGTGGGCTCCTATCGCGGGACTCATCGCCGTACTTCGCGTTCGGCGCGGCGCCATCGCGGCGTTGCTCGGCGGCTGGCTCGCGGCGTTCCTCGTCGTGAAGGGCTTCTCGCCTCGCGCAGACATCCAGGCGAACACGTTCTGGCGGCTTCTGATGCCCGCGTGGCCTGCATATCTCCTCCTGTTCGCCTCGATTCCCCTGCTGATCCCCACGTTCGCACGCCGCCTCGGGGATCGAATGCGGCCACCCCAGACCCCGACGATCGCCCCCCGTTGGATCGGCGTTGCCGCAGTCCTCTGCGTTGCGCTTCCGGCTGCCGCGCTCGCCGCGTCGTCGCCTGCCGATCCTCCCACTCCCGCTGTCTTCCAGGGGGAGCCAGGCGGGGAGGGCAGCGACATCCTTGCGCCCGTCGACGAGTCGGTCTCGCTTCGAGTCGAGCGCAAGGGCACGGCGGCACAACTCACATGGAGCGACGACGCGAACTGGCGTGGAGACGTGTTCTACCGCGTCTATCGCTATGACGGAGAAGGAGAGGACACCGCCTGCTACAGCTCCGGAGGCGTTGCGTGGTACTGCTACGTGAAGGGGATACCGATCGCGACCACGCGTGACACGACGTTCGTCGAAACATCCGCGCCCGCTCGCGCGACGTACCGAATCGGGGTCGGGGCGAACTGGATCGACGACCCCGAGGCGGGTGACGTCTTCGCGTTCAGTCCACCGGTGGCGCTAGCCGGCTGACCCGCTCCTCGAGCAGAGCGATCCGCTGCGCGAGATCGACGTTCTCGTCCGTGAGCTTCGAGATCACGGTCGAGTAGTGGAGCAGGACGAGCAGGATGAAGAGCGTCGCAACCGCAAACAGAACCGCCGGCGGATAGCTTGTGACACCCACCCAACCGGCGATCGTGTTCAGGCCCTCGCGCCAGACCGAGAGCACGAGCAGGACGACCCCGGTTGCGAGCCAGAGCAGCGCATAGCGCTCCTTGAGCCGGCGCCCCCGCACGAGCTCGAGAACGACCAGGATGAGGAGGATCGACGCGATCGCGCCGACGATCGAGACTCGAACGGGCGTCACTGCCGCGCGCCTTCGAGTCGCGGGTACCGCCGCAGGCTGGCGACGAGCAAGGCGAGCATGACCTTGACGATGTAGTAGAGGGACCGGATGAACGTGATCGAGGACGACCCGGTCGTCCGCTCTCGCATGTCGACCTGCACCTGCGTTACACGCAACCCGCTCCGAAGCGCGACGAGCGTCGCCTCCACCTCGGGATAGTCGTGGGGAAACTCGGCCGCGAAGAGCTCGATCCCCGCGCGATCGAGGGCGATGAAGCCCGAGGTCGTGTCGGTGACCCGCTGACCGCCGAGAATCGAGACGAGACGCGCAAAGAGGCCGATGCCGACCCGCCGCGCGAACGGCGGTCGATACACGCCGCCGGGGTCGACGAAGCGAGATCCGATGACGAGATCGGCAGCGCCCGCTCTGACGGGCTCGAGGATCTTCGGTATCTCGGATGCGGCGTGCTGACCGTCTCCGTCGAGCCGAACAGCGACCTCGTACCCGTGCTCGACCGCGTACCGAAACCCGGTCTGGACAGCCCCGCCGATGCCGACGTTGAACGGAAGACGGAGCACCGTCGCGCCGTGAGACTCCGCCACCTCGGCGGTGTCGTCAGACGAGCAATCGTCGATCACGACAACGTCGATCGCGGAGTCGAACTCCTTGATCTCGTCCACCACCGTGCCGATCGCGCCCGATTCGTTCCACGCGGGCACGATCGCTACGAGCCGCTGCGCCGTCACACGCCCACTCCCGCTTCGAGCCCCACGAGCTCGAGCAACCGCCTTGCTCGGTGAGCGTAGGTGTGCTCGTCGAGAACGCGCTCCCGCGCGCGGCGGCCCATCTCCTCCGCCTGCGCGGGATCGGCGACGAGCTCGCGGTACGCCGACACTGCGTCCTCGGCGCTCTCGACGACGACGAGCTCGCGGCCCGGCTCGAACCAACGCTCGATCCCCTCATGTGGATTCGAGATGATCGCCGCGCCCGACGACGCGAGCTCGAAGGGTCGTGCCGTCGACGATCCGGCGACCGTCGCGTGCGGGCGACGCGTAATGTTGAGGTTGACGCGAGCCGCCGAGATCGCGCGGGCGAAGACGTTGAACGGAACGTCACCTAGAGTCCGTGCTGCTCCGGTGTCTCCCTGGAAGTCGAGCCCGCCGAGCGCGAAGTCGAGCTCGGGAGCGAGCCTCGACGGCTCGCCCACCATCGCCTTCATCCAATCGCGGCGAAACTTGTCTCCGTAGCCGTAGAAGAAGACGTCGACGTCCTTGTCGACCGGCTGCGGTGAGAAGAACTCGGGATCGGCGCCCCAGTAGAGCGCGTCCGCGCGGCGCGCGCCCAGCTCCAAGAGACGCGGGATACCGCCCTCTGAGTTCGAGAGGACGAGGTCGTACTCCCACGGATCCGCACCGTGGTAGGGGTTGAACCCCGTGTCCATGCCTCCGAACTCGGGAAGGCTCATCGGGACGTCACCGTCGTAGAAGACGATCGGGATCCCGAACCGCGCCCGAAGGACGTCCGGGATACCCCGGAGATGAGCCATCGGAACGGTGAACACGACGATCGCATCGGGCTTCTCGTTCTCTACGAGCCGCTCGAGATGTCGCTTCCAGCGCGGTGTCACCCAGCGACGGATGGTCTCGCGCGCCACCCGATCGAGCCCCGACTCATCGGGGTGGGACTCATCACGTCGCAGGAAGCGATCACCCTTGACCCGAGCCAGCGCATCGCGCACTGCTTGGTACGACTCACCCTCGCGGTACGTCGGATTCGGCGCAACGCGCCACCAGGGGGACTCGACGGGTCTCCCCCGATACGGCGTCACTAGGAGATCGACACCCGCCTCGTACATCCCCTTCCACAACTGCCACCAGGCAGGCGTGCAGCCGTAGCGAAAGTCGAGGTCGACGGCGGAGGCGACCGCCAGGATCTTTGTCGTACGTGCCACTAGTACGCGCCTCGCCGGGTCATCACCGCGGGGATCGTGCGCGCGATGATCGTGATGTCGAGCCAGATCGACCAGTTCTCCAGGTAGGTGAAGTCAAGACGGACGAGGTCGTCGAACGTCAGGCCGGAGCGGCCGGAGATCTGCCAGAGCCCCGTCATGCCAGGGAGAACGGCATACCGAGCGCGGTGCCAGTCCTCGAGCAGCCGGTAGTCGCGGAGCGGCAGCGGCCGCGGCCCGACGAGGCTCATCTCCCCTTTGAACACGTTCACGATCTGTGGGATCTCGTCGAGGGAGAAGCGGCGGAGGAGCCGCCCGACGCGTGTCACACGAGGGTCATCTCGGATCTTGAAGAGCGCGCCCTCGGCCTCGTTCGCAACCTCGAGCTCCGATT
>JAOUHF010000187.1 GCA_029865325.1 Thermoleophilia bacterium | reverse complement strand
CTAGCTGTCCCGCCTACACACGTTGTGAACGCCTGACAGATCTATCCGGCCCTCCTTTGAGGCTGTGGGTCTTCCCGGACTCACGCTCAAAGGAGGGCGCGGATGTCGTTTCACCGTAACGCCAAGCTCGGACTGGCCGGCCGCTATGAGCTCGTGTGCGCGGTCGAGGGAGGGATGACGCTGAAGGCGGCCGCAGTCGCCTTCAGCGTGTCACCGGCAACAGCGCACCGCTGGTGGCATCGCTGGCGGCAGGCCAGCGAGAACGAACGGGGGAGCCTCTGCTGCCTGTTTGATCGCTCGAGCCGTCCGCACCGCTCTCCGCGCCAACTCGCGCCCGAGCTCGAAGAAGCGATCTGCGCCTGCCGCCTGCGGACGGGCTGGGGGCCACGGCTGGTCGCCGGAGCGACAGGCTTCTGCCACTCGACCGTGTGGAAGGTGCTCAAGCGGGCGGGGCTCTCGCGACCGCCGCGAGCCGCGCGTGAGCCAGCCAACCGCTACGAGTGGCCCTGCCCCGGCGATCTCCTGCACCTGGACGTCTCCGAGTACGTGCGCTTCAAGAGGCCCGGGCATCGAGTCACGGGCGATCGCTCTTCGCAGGACAGCATCCCCGACGGCACAGACCACGTGCACGCGATCGTCGACGACCACACCCGCCTGGCCTACGCCGAGATCCACTCAGACGCGCGGGCCGAGACGGCGGCTGCCTTCCTCGAGCGCGCACTCGCCTTCTACGCCTCCCATGGGATCGAGACTCGGCGGCTGATGACCGACAACGCCTGGGCGTATACGAAGGGGCGCGCCTTCCGCGAGCTCCTCGCCCAACGCGGCATCCGGCACCTGAAGACGAAGCCGTACCGGCCCCGTACGAACGGCAAGGTCGAGCGCTTCCACCAGACGATGGCCAGGGAGTGGGCGTACGGCCTCGTCTACCAATCACACCGCGACCGCGCCGCAGCCCTGCCACACTGGCTCGAGCACTACAACCACACCAGACCACACAGCTCGCTGGGAGACCGGCCCCCGATCAGCCGCGTTCACAACGTCTGTGGGTAGGACATCTAGCCGGCAGGAAGGGTGAAGCAGACCCTGGCGCCGCCGCCCTCGCGGTCTTCGGCCCAGATCCGCCCGCCGTGCGCCTCGACGAGGCCCCGGGCTATCGCGAGTCCGAGACCTGCACCGCGCGACGATCGCGACTGATCTCCTCGCCAGAACCGCTCGAACATCCGCTCCTGGGCCTCCGCGTCGAGGCCCTCGCCCGTGTCCTCGACAGCGACCCGCACTTCTCCCGCGCGCGGCTCGACGCGAACGGCGACCGCGCCGTCGGTCGGTGTATGGCGAAGCGCGTTCGTCAGGAGGTTCATGAGCACGCGCTCGACCTTTTCGGGCGCGAAGCGCGCAGTGACGTCGTCCTCGACCTCGGCAGCGAGCGTGACGTGGCGTGAACGAGCCTCGGCTTCGACACCGCGGAGGCTGCTCGAGATCACCGGCGCCACCGGAAGGCGGTGCATCTCCAGAGTGAGGGCGTCGGCGTCGATCCGGGCGAGCTCGAAGAGGTCGTCGACGAGCAGGGAGAGAGCTCGTACCTGCTCGAGAAGCACCGGGACGTACTCCTCGGGTTTGCCGAGGCCGTCCTCGAGCGCCTCGAGCATCGCCTGCATGTTGGCGAGCGGAGTCCGCAAGTCGTGGCTCGCCCAGGCGACGAGCTCGCGCCGTGTGTCGAAGAGGCGACTCAGATTCGCGCCCATCTCGTTGAACGAGGCTGCGAGTTCGGCGACCTCGGCAGGACCCCCTTCGGGTGCCCGCGCTTCGAGGTTTCCCTGCGCAAGCTCGATAGACGCTTCGCGCACCTGGTCGATCGAGTCGGCGATCGATCGCGCTACCAGGAGCGCGGCGACCAACGCGGTCAGCGCTGAGACAGCGGTGACAGCGAGGATCTTCACGTCGTCGCCCATGTGGAACATCACCCATCCCGAGGCAAGCACGGCGCCGAGTGGGAGCAGGACAGCAAGGACGGCCAGTCCGGCGAGCTGGAGTCGAACAGTGGGGAGCAGGCGAAGGAGTGCGGCGAGCGCGAGCCCGATGCCGAGCGTCGCGAGTGCGACGATGAGTGCGTTCGCGATCACGCGGCCAACCTGTATCCGACACCCCAGACGGTCTCCAGATACTTCGGCTCGGACGGGTCGTCCTCGACCTTCTCTCGCAGACGCCGGACATGGACGGTCACGGTCCCGGTGTCGAGTGCGGCCGTGTAGCCCCACACACTCGCCATGAGTTGATCGCGCGAGAAGACCCGGCGCGGATGACTCGCGAGGAACCAGAGGAGGTCGAATTCTTTCGCGGTCAAACGCACCTCCCCGCCGCCTTTCCGTGCCTCTCTGGTCGCGCGCTCGAGCACGATGTCGCCGAACGTCAGGCTCTCGTCG
>JAOUHF010000188.1 GCA_029865325.1 Thermoleophilia bacterium | reverse complement strand
AGTCGTGCCGAAGCCAGATCAGCGCACCCGCAAGGACGGCCACACCGACTGCGACCCACACCGCCTGGCGCCCCCCGTCGTCCGGATCGAGACGGTAGATCGAGGCGAGGCCGAACGCAGTGAGAACCGCGGTCAGAGGTAAGAGCGCTCCGTCCGCGTAAGGGACGGAGCGTCGGACGACGATGTGCGCGACAACGTACAGAGCGAGAAAGAGGGCTCCCCACATCACCGCACTCGCCGAAACCTCGGCGTCTCGGGCGATCGTCACCGTTGCCAGCGCGACGCTCGCGATCAACCCTGCGACCACGAGCCCAAACAGCTCGCGGTTGCGTGCGCTCACTTGCTGATGCCCCAGTAGAGGACGAGCCCAGCGATCACGACAGCGGCCACGATGAACGCGAGCGCGGCAAGACGCCCTCCCGCGCCGGCACCGTGGCGGCTCAGCGATGCCGGTGAGACCTCCGGCTCCGGCTCCAGTTCACGCTCCTGTGGCACCGGGTCGTCAACGACCGGCTCGGGGACGATGGCGGCGGGCTCGTGAGCTGGGGGCTCACCCTCGGCGAGCTCGAAGAGCACGACCGTGATGTTGTCCTCGCCTCCCTGCCGGTTCGCTGCCGCGACGAGCGCTTCTGCTGCCACGGCCGGATCTCGGTCGGCGGCTTCCAGCGCGGCAGCGACGGCACTGTCGGCGAGCATCGTCGGAAGGCCGTCCGAGCAGATGAGATAGAGGTCGCCGGGCTCACCTGTGATCGTGAACACCTCGACATCGACCTCCGGCTCGGTTCCGAGCGCTCTCGTGATGGCTGATCTCTGAGGGTGTCGTTCGGCTTCCTCCGGCGTCAGGACGCCGCTCGAGACCAGCTCGGCTACGAGCGAATGGTCGGTCGTGAGCTGCTCGAGCGAGCCGGCTCGCAAGAGGTACGCGCGCGAGTCTCCGACATGCCCGATCGCTACCGCGCCCGAGTCGGTGTCGACCAGCGCCGCCGTCACCGTCGTTCCCATCCCGGCGGTTGCCGGGTCAGCGAGCGCGCGTTCCCAGATGCGCCGATTGGCCTCGATGATCATCGCCGTGACCCCTTGCTCGCCCTTGGTTTCGACCCCGGCTTCCTCGAGGACGCCGGCGGCCAGGCGCGCCGCGACCTCACCTGCGCGCGCGCCTCCCATGCCGTCCGCCACGGCGAAGAGCGGCGGCTCGCAGATGAACGCGTCCTCGTTGCGAAGACGTCTCCGCCCCGTGTCGGTGACACCCGCTGCCCGCCCGATCCTCATTGCAGCCGAAGCTCCGTCTCACCGATGCGGACGACGTCGCCAGGCATGAGCGCCTGCCCGCTCGTCACGCGCCTGCCGTTGACGAAGGTCCCGTTGGTAGAGCCGAGATCGTCGATCCAGAGGCCGTCCGTACGCGGTTCGATGCGCGCGTGGCGGGCTGACACGAACTCGTCGCGTTCGAGCCTGATCGCGCTGCCCGCATCGCGCCCGACGGTCGTTGCTGCACTGACCTCGATCGTGCTTCCTTGCATGAGCTCCGGGCTCGTTACAACGAGAAAGTGACCCGGGCGCACCCCGAGGTCGGCGCGTAACGCGGCGGCCTCCGCAGCACCGAGGACGATGCTCTCCTGCGGGGTACCGCCGATGTCCTTGGTGGCGGTGCGAACGACGAGCACGATGAAGCCGTAGAGAAGGACGAGGAACGCGATCTTCAGGATCAGTAGCGTCTCGTCGGTTGCGAGCGCCTCGACAGTCACGATTTCGGGATCGAGCGTCCGAAGACGATCTCCGTCGAGCCCAGCGTGATTCGGTCGCCGTCTCGGAGCCGTTTTCGATCGACGCGCTTTCCGTTCACGAGAGTGCCGTTCGTGGAGCCCAGATCGACGACCCAGAACGTCGAGCCCTCCTGTCGAATCTCTGCGTGCTTGCGTGAGCTGTTGACGTCGGAGATGCGCACACCGGCGTCTCGTGAGCGCCCGAGGACGACGACCGGCTCGGTGACGACGTGCTGCCTGCCCGCCACGCTCAACGACACGACCTCACGTGCGGGCTCGGGCGGAGGGGCGGCGTCGACCGGAGGCTCGGGTGCTCGGTAGATCATGGTCTGCGCCGGTTGCTCGAGCGAAAGCTCGGGAGGCGGTGGCGGTTCGTCCGATGCCTCGTCGGCGACGAGACGCGTCGCGATCCCGAACTCCCCGACGGCGAGATCGTCGTCCGTGGTGACGAGCACGACCGGAGCGCCGAGAAGGGCGTAGCGCTCCCGCTGGGCGTGCTCAGCAAGGTACTCCTGGAGTTCTCCGACAAGCGATTCTTCGTAGCCGGCGAACTGCTTGCGGTCGTTGGGCGAGAGGTAGATCGTGTACTCGTTGGGAACGTAGACCTGCGAGACGGACACGTTGCGGTGGGCGTCCATCTCTTTTACGAGCTTTCGAAGC
>JAOUHF010000106.1 GCA_029865325.1 Thermoleophilia bacterium | reverse complement strand
AGAATCGCACCAGCGAGCGGGATCGGTGCGTTCAACACCGAGAGTCCCTGACGCGCCATGACCAAGAGGTCGCGAACCGAGCCGACCCCCTCACGCATCACCGTGCGGTGGTGACGCCGCGCGCCGAGCCATGCGATCGTGAACAGCGCGAAGCCGACCAAGGCGGCGATGCCGAATGCAACGACGGCCCAGTGCGGCACCTCAGCCGTGAGAAGAACCCAGACTACGAGGATGGTCGCGGGAACGAGGTCGAAGAGCCGGTGGGCGAAAACGGTCCCGATCAGCGTCGCGCTCGTTCCGTGCGGCGCATCGGGAAGGTGGCGCCGCAGGGTCGCAACGCGGGCGAGCTCGCCCAGTCGACCAGGTACCACCGCGTTCGCGAGCAGGCCGACGCCGAATGACGAAAAGACGTCACTTAGCCGAGGTTGATGCTGCGGCGGCAACGCCTGACCGATCGTCATCCGCCACGAGTACGCCCGGAAGAGCGTCGAGACGACGTTGAGCAAGAACGCAAGGACGATCCAGCTCCAGATCACGAAGCGAAACGCTTCGAAGACGCTGCCCCAGTCCGGGCCCCGCCACCAGAAGACGACGACTGCGAGCGCCGTGAGGAGCAAGAGAACCGCGCCCTGAACCCAGGGGCTGCGCCACGCATGCCGAATCGCCATCACGCCGCGCGCTCCGCTCCGCTCGCGATTCCCGTCACGCCTTCGTATATCTGTTCGAACCTCCGTGCAATCCCGGGCCACGAGTAGCGCTCGACCGCGATCTCGCGCGCGGCCCGACCCATCCCCTCGCGACGTGGCTCGTCCTCGACGAGGGCTGACACCGCTTCGACGAGCGCCGCGGCGTCGTCCGGTGCGACGGCGACCGAAGCCTCGGGCTCGAGCACCTCCCGATACCCGGGTATGTCCGACGCGACGGCCGGAAGCGCACATGCGAACGCGCGCGTCAACACCATGCCGAAGCTCTCCTGTCCCATCGACGGTGCGACCAGCGCCTTCGCCCCGAGGAGCGTCTTGGTCAGCTCGTCCTGGGTGAGGAAGCCGACGACGTCGATGCCCTCGTCCGAGGTGCGGAGCCGCGTCAGGAGCAGTCGCACTGCGAGCGGGTCTGCGCCGGCCACCGTGAGCCGAAGCCCGGTTCGCTCGCGAATCGCCGGCCAGGCGCGCAGCAGCACGTGAAGACCCTTTCGTGGCTCTTGCCGACCGGCAAAGACGAGGCGGTGCTCCCGATTGCCGGCGGGCGCGGACTCGGGGACGAGCACGCCGTTCGGGATCACCTCGTACTCACCGGGAAGCCAGCGCGCCTGCGAAGTGCGCGCGCGCTCGGAGACGGCGATGCGATGGTCGATCCGATCGATGAGATCGCCCCAGAGCGGCTTGGCGCCTCTCATCCAGCCGAGATCGCCGGAGGCATGGAACGTCGCGACCATGGGTGTCCGCGCCAGGATGAGCGCGCAGAGGCAGATCGTCGGGGTCATGGGCTCGTGCAGGTGGAGCACATCGAAGCGCTCCCGCTCGAGTGCCCGGCGGATCCGAGAGTACGTCCGCGGCGAGAGGACGATGTTGGGCAGCGAGCCGTTCGCGGGGACGATCACCGACCGACCAACCGGGATCACGTTGGGCGGTGGGTCGCCGTGCCGACCGACCCGGGGGTGGAGCACACGCGTGAACTGCCCGGGCGGGTCGTTGCCCATGATGAGGCGCACCTCGTGGCCGAGCTCCTCGAGTGCCGCCGCCTGCGCTTCCGCGTGCTCGACGACCGCACCCCAGAAGGACCAGGAGAACGGGACAACGATCCCGATCTTCACGCGGGGGACACTAACGACCTGCGGCTAGGCTGGGTCGAAATGCGCATCGACGGCATCCATCACGTCACGTGCATCACCGCGGACGCGCCGCGAAACGTCGACTTCTACACGCGGGTTCTCGGCCTCCGTCTCGTGAAGAAGTCGGTCAATCAGGACGACCCGACCGTATACCACCTCTTCTACGCGGACGAAGCCGGGAGCGCAGGCGCGGACATCACGTTCTTCGAGTATCCGGGGATCCAGCGCGGGCGTGCCGGCGTTGGGATGGTGCATACGGTGAGCTGGCGCGTGGCCGCCGCGAGCGCACTCGACTTCTGGGAGCAGCGTCTCAGAGGGGAGACGGATGTCCTCGCGCGTGACGAACGTGGCGTGAGTTTCGAGGATCCGGAAGGCCTACGCCATCACCTCGCGGTGTCGACCGTGGACGATGAGCCGCTCGTCGCGGAACATCCGGATGTCCCCGCCGATTTGGCACTTCAGGGGTTCGACGGCGTGCGGGCATTCTCGGCGGATCCGAGCGCGAGCAGCCCGCTGTTCGAGGAGACACTGGGTTTCTCGGCTCGCGGCGAGGGGGCCTCCTGGGAAGCGCGCGGCCCGAGCCGCGGAGGGCTTTACAGCTATGACACGCCGCCTTCAGAGCGAGGCGTCGGCGGGGCCGGCACGGTGCACCATGTCGCCTGGTCTTCGACGATGGACGACCATCAGGCGTGGCATGGGCGAGTAGCGGCCGCGGGCATGCGGCCGTCCCCGATCATCGACCGCTTCTGGTTCCGGTCGATCTACTTTCGCGAACCGAGCGGCGTGCTCTTCGAGATCGCGACGCTCGGGCCGGGCTTCTCGGTGGACGAGGACCTCGAGCACCTCGGCGAGACGCTCATCCTCCCGCCCGACTTCGAGCATCTGCGCGACCAGGTCGAGCCAATCCTCACGCCGATTCCCGCTCCTCGCCCGTGGGCTTGAACCGGTTGATGCGGTTCAGTGGGCGCTGTCATGCGCGTGAGCGCGCGCATGACCCTTCCCGCGGCCGATCAGCGCGCGGTTGACGAGGAACGTCGGCCCCCACGCGATCGCGAGCGCAATCGCCAGCGAGATCCAGAAGAGCGCGTCGCCGAGACCCGCATCCAGCGCACCAGGCCAGATGAGCAGCACCGCGTTGTCAACGATCTCCATCGTGGTAATGGACAGTGTGTCGGCGACGAACGCAATCCCGAGCGCAGCGCCCAGTGCTGTCCCGGCCCGAAACAGCGCGATCAGCGTCAGTAAGTAGCCGAAGAAGAACGCCAGTCCAACGGCGAGCGCGATCGAGGCCGCATAACCCCACCCCCACCAGGTCGCGAGCACCATCCCGAGCACTTCGCCGATGCCACACCCTGTCAGGCAGTGGTTCGTTGCGCGGAATGCCAGCTGGTTGACGCCCACGAACGGACACTAGACTGGCCTGCCACAGTGGTGCTGGTCTTCGACGACTTCGACGTTCCCGTCCGGTTCGAGACCGAGTCGTTCGTGCTCGAGCCGCTCGGGCCCGAGCACAACGAGCGCGACCACGACGCCTGGTCGTCGAGCATCGACCACATCCACGCGACTCCAGGCTTCGCGGAGAGCGGGTGGCCGCACCCGATGTCGCTCGCTGAGAACCTCGCCGATCTCGAGCGGCATCGCGCGGAGTTCGATTCCCGAACCGCGTTTTCATACTCCGTCCTCGATCCCCGGACCAACGACGTCATCGGCTGCGTCTACGTCGATCCGGACGAAGCGCGTGCAGGCGGAGTGACCGTGCGATCGTGGGTACGCGTCACACACGCAGGTCTCGACGAGCCGCTCCGCGAGACCGTAGTGGACTGGCTCGACCGCGATTGGCCGGTTGTTTCCGTCTCTCCCTTCGGCGAGTAGACTCGCGCGAATCGTGATCGACGAGGGTCTCGCCGAGCTCCACACCCACCTCGGAGGCTCCGTTGCCTCCGACATCCTCTGGAGCCTCGCCCACGAACAGGGAATTGCCCTGCCGGTGAAGGACTACTGGGAGTTCGACGCTCTCGTCACCGTCTCCGATCCGCGTGGAGTCCAAGGGCTCGACGAGCTCGACCAGATCTACCACTGGACCGAGCTGATTCAGTCCTCCCCGCTCGCGGTCGAGCGCTCCGTCCATGGCGCGATCGGCGGCGCGTACCGTTCACAGCGAATCACGACGCTCGAACTGCGGTTCAACCCCATGAAGCGAAACCGCGGAGGCGAGCGCGACCTCGACCACATCATCCTCGCCGCGATTCGGGGGCTGGATCGTGCGAGCCTCGAGTACCCGCAGGTCCGGGCCGGTTTGATCCTGATGATGGACCGCACGTTCGACCGACGGCTGAACGAGATCATCGTGGACAAGGCGATCAGCTGGGCGGAGCGTGGCGTTGTCGGCGTCGACATCGCCGGGCCGCGTCCCGGCGGCACGCGGTACGACTACACGCAGATCGAGCCGATGGTGGAGACCGCGCGCGAGGCCGGGCTCGGCATCACGATTCACGTCGGCGAAGAGGGCGGCGATATGGGCCGCGAAGAGCTTGGCGAGGTCGTGGAGCGGCTGCGCCCCGAGCGAATCGGACACGGCATCCTTGCCGCGGGTGACCACGAGCTCATGCGGGCGCTACGTGAGCTCGGAACCGTCCTCGAAATCTGCCCCACGTCGAACCTGCTGACCAAAGCGCTCGCTGACGAGAACGCGGTGCGCGAGACGATCCGCCAGTTCGTCGACAACGGTGTCGCCTTCACGATCGCGACGGACGGGCCCGAGATGATGCATACCCATCTCCGGGACGAGTTCGAGCTCCTACTCCGCATCGAGGCGCTCGACGAGGAAGAGCTGCGCGAAGCCAACGCCCGCGGTCATGCAGCAGCCTTCAAGCGTCGCGCGGCGGTGACGGTCTAATCCAAGTTACAACTTGTAACTAGGGTCGTCAGACGCGCCAAACGCGCAGTAGAGCCCCAAGAGCGTCGGTGAAAGTCCCATGTAACAACTTGTAACTTGGTCTTCGACGCGCTCGCTTACGCTGGCGGGGGCTCGGTCGCCGCCGGCTCCATGGCCGACGCGAGATCCCGCAGGAACGCGCGAACCTCCCCCGGGCCGACGATGTGGACGTCGTCACGGCTGCCGTCGCTTCGCGTGCTCGGCAGCAGGCCACCTACGTGTCCCGCGACGGATCCGGATGGGAGCGCGTCGAGGAGGTCGTGGTCGGTCCGATCATCGCCGAGACCGAGCACGAAGTGCGTGGCCTCCTTACCGTTCGGGAACAGACCTTGCACGTACAGGCCCTTGTTCACACCCTGGGCTCGAACCTCGACAACCTGGCGGCCGAGCAGGATCTCTGCCGGCGCTCCCGCCAGGTGCTGGGAGAGATCGTTCAGGAGTTCCCGAGCGCGCCACGAGCCGTACTCGCGGTCGGCCTGGCGGTAGTGCCAAGCGACGCTGCAGGACTTTCGCTCGACGTGGGCTCCAGGCACGTCCGCCGCAACTCGCCGCAGCAACCGCTCGATGGGACGCAGCCAGCTCAGATCGAGGTCGACGAGCGTGCGCCACTCGCCACCCGGCGCGCGCGCGACGTATCCGTGCTCGGCACAGAGGTGCACGGGCAGGCGCCCGAACCATTGCTCGAGGTTCCGGCGCCGACGTCCGCTGACGATGTGAACGTCGGTTGCGGGGAGAGCCGCGAGGTCTCGGAGGAGCTTGCGAATCTCGGGCGTGGGCTGGGCGAGGTCCGGATGCAGTTCGAACTCGCGCAGCGTCCCGTCGTAGTCGAGAACGATCGTCCGAGCGCGTGCTCGCACGAACTTGCGTCGGATCCTCGCCTCGAGCGTCGCGTCGACCGTGGGAGGCCGACGGGTACGGCGGTCGCGTCGCGAATGACGCCCCAACCGCGTGAGGAAACCTTCGGCCCAGCGCCGGCTGTCGAGCGACTCAACGCGCTTTGCCATCGCCTCGAGACGGCGCCGGCGGTCGCGAGTCGGGAGCTCGAGCGCCGTCACCAGGTGATCCACGACTCCGTCGACGTTCCATGGGTTGACGAGCAACGCGCCGGGGAGCACCTGCGCGGAGCCGGCGAGCTCCGAGAGGAGCAGCGCGCCGCGCCAGCGGCTCGGGAGCCCCGGCTCCGATTGGCACAGCACGAACTCCTGTGCCACGAGGTTCATTCCGTCGCGCAGCGCCGTGACCATCATCACGTCGGCCCGGCGATACAGAGCAACGAGAGCTGGCTTCGAGATGTCGCGATGCATGTACTCGACGGGAGTGACACCCGGGCGCGCGAAACGGCCGTTGATTCGGGCGATGAGGAGCTCGATCTCGTCGCGTTGCGCGCGGTACTCGGGGCTCTCGAGCCGAGACGGCACAACCACCTGGATCATCGAGGTGGTCTGCGCGCGCTCGGGGTCCTGCTCGAGGAAGCGCTCGAACGCATGCAGTTTTTGCGGGATTCCCTTTGTGTAGTCGAGCCGCTCGACGCCCAGGATGAGACGGCGCCCTTCGTACTGCCGCTCGAGGTCAGCCAAGTGCCGCTCCGTCTCGGGATCCGCAAGGACCTCGCGAAAGCCGGCGATGTCGATCCCGATCGGATCGACGCCGATCCCGACGCGCCGACCGTCGAGGTCGAGCCAGTCGGGCTCCGAGTCCACGCCGAGGATCCGCAGGCAGGAAGAGCGGAAATGGCGCGCGTAGTCGCCCACCTGGAAGCTGACGTAGTCCGCGCCGAGGACGCCCCGCAGGAGCTCTTCTCGCGCAGGAAGCAAGCGGTAGATCTCGGAGGACGGAAACGGAATGTGGAGGAAGAACCCGATCGAGAGATCCGGGGCACGCTTGCGCAACATCTCCGGGACGAGCATGAGGTGGAAGTCGTGCACCCACACGCGGGCGTCCGGCTCGCAGTGCTCGAGGATGACGTCCGCGTAGCGCTCGTTCACCTCGACGTAGCGCGCCCACGCCTCGGGTGTGATCCGGAGCCGCTCCGAGAAGTAGTGGAAAAGCGGCCAGAGGGTGTCGTTGCAGACCCGACCGTAGAAGTCCTCCTCCTCATCTGCGGAGAGGAAGACCGGGTACAGGTTGTCCTTGGCTAGCCGTCGGCTGACGCGCTTCTGGAGCGCCGGCGGCACGACCGCGCCCGGCCATCCGATCCAGGTGGCATCGCCCCGCATTGCCCCGAGCGCCGCAGAGAGCCCGCCCACGCTTCGCTGCACCTCGAAGCTGCCGTTGGCAACGGTAAGCCGCACCGGCAAGCGGTTGCTGGCGATGACGAGACCGTGATGTCCAGGACGGGCCACCTCAACTCCTTGCTGCCGATAGGTAGGTACAACCTACGCGCCCGCGAATAGCTTCACCTATGACTCACGGCCTCGGCATCATCGGCAACTGCTCGTACAGCGCGCTGCTCAAGGAGGGATCCGTCGAGTGGTTGTGCTGGCCACGCCCGGATTCGAGCTTCGTCTTCGGGCCGATCCTCGATCGGGAACAGGGTGGCGAGTTCGTCGTCGAGGGCGTCGGCACGACCGACGTGCGGCAGGAGTACATCGAAAACACGAACGTCCTGCGCACAGTCTTCCGCTGCGAGGGCGGCGAGTTCGAGCTCATCGACTTCGCGCCACGCTTCCAGCTCTACGACCGCTACTTCAAGCCGCAGATGCTTGTGCGGATCATGCGCCCGCTCTCGGGCGAGCCTCGGGCACGCGTCCGCTGCCGGACCGTGTACGAGTATGGGCTGATCGAATCCGGCTACTGGAGAGGCTCGAACCACATCGAGTACACGGGCTTTCCGACACCGGTGCGGCTGACGTCCAACGTCCCGCTCACCTATGTCGAAGACGAGCGTCCCTTCCTGCTCGAGCAGGACCGGCACCTCGTCCTCACCTGGGGACAGCCGCTCGAGGCGGGTCTCGAAGACACCGCCGAACGGTTCCTCGAGCGCACGATCGACTACTGGCGCCGCTGGGTAAAAGGCACGCGCGTCCCGCGCGACTATCAGCGTGAGGTCATCCGCTCTGCGCTCGCATTGAAGCTCCATCAGTACGAGGACACAGGGGCGCTCCTCGCGGCCACGACGACGAGCCTCCCGGAGTACCCGGGGTCGGGGCGCACATGGGACTACCGCTTCTGCTGGCTCCGCGACGCGTACTTCACGCTGAATGC
>JAOUHF010000105.1 GCA_029865325.1 Thermoleophilia bacterium | reverse complement strand
GCCGGCGACGCCGACGCCGCGCTGTTGGACCTGTACCCATCTCCCCGTGCCCCCTTTGATTGCCGCATGCGGCATCCCCATGCCGCTCAAGTCGAACACTTACGCTCCTTTCGACACGAAGTCAACGATGGAGGGGTAGCGTCTTACCCCACCCGATCGGCCAGGCGCGAGTTGCTACAATCCGCCGCCGGCAGGCGTATGTCTGCCGTTTTCTCTGAGATGAAGACGTATACCGCCAAGCCAGGTGAGATCGAGCGCGAGTGGTTCCTCGTCGACGCCGAGGGCAAGACGCTCGGACGACTGGCGACCCGTATTGCGGACACGCTCCGCGGCAAGGGCAAGCCGGTCTACACACCGCACGTCGACACGGGCGACTTCGTCGTCGTCGTCAACGCCGAGAAGATCGCCGTGACCGGCTCGAAGCTGGACACGAAGATCTACTACCGGCACACCGGCTACCCCGGCGGGATCAAGCAGCGCACGCTGCGCGAGCAGCTCGACCGGCGTCCCACCGAGGTGCTCAGAAAGGCAGTGAAGGGAATGCTCCCGAAGAACAAGCTCGCATCAGCGCAGCTTCTCAAGCTCAAGATCTATGCCGGGTCCGAGCACCCGCACGCTGCCCAGGCCCCGAAGCCGCTGGAGCTCCCGTGACCGAGATCGCGCAGTACTTGGGCACAGGCAAGCGGAAGACGTCGATCGCACGCGTGATCCTGCGGCCGGGCGACGGCAAGACCTGGATCAACGGTCGCACCATCGAGGAGTACTTCCCGCGGGTGCTGCATCGGATGATGGTCATGTCGCCGCTCGAGGTAGCGGAGGCCGCAGCGACGTACGACCTGCGCGTGCGGGTGCACGGCGGGGGCATCTCCGGGCAGGCTGGGGCTATCAGGCACGGGATCGCCCGTGCGCTCGTCGAGGCGGACCCCGAGATACGCATCCCGCTCAAGCGTCAGGGCTTCCTTACGCGCGACGCTCGCATCGTCGAGCGCAAGAAGGCCGGCCTGCACAAGGCGCGCAAGGCCCCGCAGTTCAGCAAGCGCTGATCGCCCGCAGGTAATCGTCATCGCGGGTGACCGCTGCGCGGCTCTGGCAGGAACGAGTCGAAGGGGACGTCGGAGCTGTCGCGAATCACTCGATTGAGGACGCAGGTTCCCGAGTACCGGCGCGTCTACATAGACAAAGCAGCCATGCGGTCACGAATCCTTCTCTCGGTCCTTCTCCTGGCGCTTGTTCTCCTCGCGCCGGCACGGGCGATGACGTTCACGATCTCGATCACCAAATCGGGCTTCAATCCGAGCTCGGTAACAGTCGGGGTCGGAGACACCGTCACCTGGACGAACGCGGACACCGTCAGCCACCAGGTCGAGTCGAAGAGCGCAGGGTTCGTGTCGCCCGTCCTCAAGCCCGGCGAGACCTACTCGTTCGTCTACGCCAAGGCGGGTCGCTACGCATATCAGGACAAGGCCGTGAAGAAGTTCAAAGGCACCGTGACCGTTCAGAAGCCGGCCGAGGCGGCGACCGTCACCCAGAGAGCGTCGCCCGCGCTCGTCGTCTACGGTGCGACGGTCACGCTTTCCGGGGCGGTGTCGAGCAAGCGCTCGGGTGAGTCGGTCACAGTCTTCGCCCAGCCGTACGGTCAGACGTCGTTCGCGGCGGTGGGGAGCGCGATCAGCGGGAGCGACGGCGGTTGGAGCTACCTCGTCAAGCCGAAGCTGCGGACGGTCTACGAGGCCCGCTGGAAGCCGGCTGCGCAGGGCGCGACGGCGACGAGCTCTCAAGCCTCGGTCAGGGTGCGGCCGCAGGTGGGCTTCCGCGTGAAGGCGTCGAGCGGTCGCGTCGTCACCTTCTTCACGAAGGCGCGCGGAGTGCGGTCGTTCGCAGGCAAGTTCGTCTACTTCCAGCGCAAGAACGCCTTCGGGCGGTGGGTGTCGCTGAGGAAGGTGACGCTGACCCCGACGTCGTCGGCGACCTTCAGGGTTCGCCTCCTGAGCGGACGCTCGCGCGTCCGCATGTTCATGCCTGCCGCGCAGACCGGTCCGGGCTACGTCGCCGGAATCAGCCGGACGCTTACGCTCGCGCGCTGAAGCCTGCGCCGGGTTGGCCCGGTGCTCGGCGCCTCGTCTGCAGCGTCGCGCGGGATCAGGCTTTAGCCTGACCCTTACCGGCATGGGGAAGAGGCGTTACTTCGGAACGGACGGCGTCCGCGGGGTCGTGGGAGACGACCTCACGCCGGAGCTCGTCGAACGACTCGGCAAGGCGGCGACGCTCTGGGCCGGCGCCGGCCGTGTGCTCGTCGGTCGAGACACGCGGGCGTCCGGAGTTGAGTTCGAGGAGGCGCTTGCCCGTGGGATCGCGTCAGCCGGCGGCACCGCCGTTCTCGCGGGTGTTCTGCCGACCCCGGCGATCGCGCTCGAGGTCGAGGACCTCGGAGCGGTCATCTCGGCCTCGCACAACCCGCCCGAGTACAACGGAGTCAAGTTCTTCGACGGTGAAGGTCGCAAGCTCACGAACGAGGACGAGGAGGCGATCGAGGCACTACTCGATGCTCGGAGCGCGGGAGGCGGCGCCGTCGAGAACCTCGAAGGTGTCGGTGAGCGCTACGCGGCGAAGATCAGCGAGCGTTTCGGCTCGGATCTGAGCGGACTTCGCGTCGGGGTGGACTGTGCGAACGGCGCCTTCTCGTCCCTCGCCCCTCGTGCGTTCGAGCAGCTCGGCGCCGAGGTGACTGCGATCGGAGTCGAGCCGGACGGAAACAACATCAACGTCGGCTGCGGCGCTACGGATCTCACCGCCTTGCAACAGACGGTTACAAGCGACGGCCTCGACCTCGGGGTGGCGTTCGACGGGGACGGCGATCGCATGCTCGCAGTCGACGAGCGCGGCGAATCGCTCGACGGCGACCAGATCCTCGCCGTGCTCGCGCTGGCGCTCGCCGTCGACGTTGTCGTTGTCACGGTGATGACGAACCTGGGGTTCCACCGCCTCATGGCCGAGCGCCGGATCCGCGTCGTGACGACGCCCGTGGGCGACCGGTACGTCCTCGAGGCGCTTCGAGATGAAGGTGGGCTCCTCGGGGGAGAGCAGTCGGGTCACATCATCTGGCTGGGGAGTCACGTCACGGGCGACGGGCTCGCTGCCGCACTCCTTCTTTGCAGCGCGTTGCGCGGACGAAAGCTCAGCGAAGCAGCAGCGATCATGCAGCGCTACCCGCAAGCGCAGCGAAACGTCCGTGTCGCCAGAAGCGATCTCCCGCAGTCCGTTCTCGACGAGGTCGATCGCGTCTCCGCAGAGCTTGGCGAGGGCGGCCGTGTGCTCGTTCGCCCGTCGGGCACCGAGCCGGTGGTTCGCGTCCTGGCCGAGATGGAAAATGCGCAAGATGCAGAGAGAATGTGTGTTAGCATCGCCGCGCTCGTGGAAAGAGAGCTCGGTTGAGCCCGACGGAGGGCGCTGCCGGGCTCTTTCGCATTTCTAAGGAGAGCTCATGTGCGGAATCATCGGATACGTCGGATCGCGTGAGTGCAAGCCGCTGCTCCTTCAGGGGCTCGAACGCCTCGAGTACCGCGGCTATGACTCGTCCGGCTTCGCCCTGCTCGAGCGTGATGGGCTCGAGTACGTTCGCGCGGTAGGCGTTCTCGACAACCTGAAGGCCCGCGCCGGCACCACCTCGTCGACGGCGACGACGGGAGTGGCCCACACGCGCTGGGCGACCCATGGCGGCGTCACCGAGGCGAACGCGCACCCGCTCGCGGGCTGCGATCCCTCGAAGCTCTCGATCGTCCTCAACGGCATCGTCGAGAACTACCGGGAGCTGACGGCGAGCCTGGTCGCTGACGGTCACACCTTCACCTCCGAGACCGACGCAGAGACGGTCACGCATCTCATCGAGCGCCACTACGAAGGCGATCTCGTCGAGGCCGTTCGGCTCGCGTTCGCGGAGCTCGAGGGTCACTTCGCGTTCGTCGTCCTCCACCACGACCATCCGGGTCTTCTCGTCGGCGCACGACACGAGGTTCCGCTGGTCGTCGGGCTCGGCGACGGCGAGATGTTCCTCGCCTCCAACGCAGCCGCGTTCCTGCGCGAGACACGCACGGTTCAGTTCCCGGGCGACGGCGAGATCGTCGAGGTGCGACCCGGCGGCGCACTGTTCCAGCTCGTCGACGGAACCCCGGTGGTGCACGAGGCGATGGAGCTCGACTGGGACGACGAAGGTGCCGAGAAAGGCGGGTTCGAGACCTTCATGCTCAAGGAGATCTACGAGCAGCCCGAGGCCGTCGCCGAGACGATCGGCGACCGCGTTCGCCACGGGACGCTCGTCCTCGAGGGCCTCGACATGTCCGGCCAAGATGTCAAGGAGCTCCGCCGCATCGTCCTCGTTGCGTGCGGCACGGCGTACCACGCGTGCGTCGTCGGTCGATATGTGATCGAGGAGTGGGCGCGGGTTCCGGTCGAGTTCGACATCGCCAGCGAGTGGGTCTACCGCAACCCGGTGATCAACGAGCACGACCTCGTCATCGGGATCACGCAGTCGGGCGAGACGCGCGACACGATCGAAGCGCTCAAGCTCGCGCGCGAGAAGGGCGCGCGCACGGTGGCGATCACGAACATGATGGGCTCGCAGGTGACGCGCGAGGTCGACTCGGTGCTGTACACGCGCGCCGGACTCGAGATGGGCGTCGCCGCGTCGAAGACGTTCACGGCTCAGGTCGCGCTCCTCTACCTCGTCGCGCTCAAGCTCGCGCAGATCCGCGAGACGCTGCCGCCGGGCGAGATCGAGTTCATCCTCGACCACGTCTACAAGCTCCCTCGCAAGATCCAGGCGTTTCTGGACGCAGACCACCCGATCGAGGAGATCGCGCGGCGCTACCACGACGCGCACTTCTTCCTCTACCTCGGCCGGCACATCGGGCTGCCCGTGGCGCTCGAGGGAGCGCTCAAGCTGAAGGAGATCTCGTACATCCCGACCGAGGCGTATTCCGCCGGCGAGATGAAGCACGGGCCGATCGCGCTGCTGGACGAGCAGACGCCGGTCGTCGTCGTCGCGACGAACATCCACGTCTACGACAAGATCGTGTCGAACATCCAGGAAGTGCGTGCGCGAGGTGCGCATGTCATCGCGATCGCGACGGACGGCAACGAGGACATCCAACACCACGCCGACGACGTCATCTACGTGCCGAAGACCCCGGCGTTCCTCCAGGTCGTGCTCGCGATCCTCCCGCTGCAGCTCCTCGCCTACCGGATCGCGCGCCTGCGCGGCCTGAACGTCGATCAGCCGCGGAACCTCGCGAAGACCGTCACCGTCGAGTAGCCGTCGGCGTCCCCGTTCGAGGGGCCGAACTCGGCCGCGTTAACTGAATCGTCAGACCCCGTGGGTACTGTCGACGGCTCCACCGGGCCGCCAATCACGGGAGGTAACGATGAAGGCCATGTTCCGCCGTCCGTCGCCAGGGCTCGTCGTCGGGTGCATTGCGCTCGGCGTTGCGCTCGGCGGTACGGGCTACGCGACAGTCCTGCAGGTGCCGAAAAATAGTGTCGGCACTCCTCAGCTGAAGAACTCCGCGGTGACCTCTGCGAAGGTGAAGAACCGCTCACTTCTCCGAGCGGACTTCGCCGCAGGACAGATCCCTGCCGGGCCGACCGGGCCTGCTGGGCCTGCCGGTCCTGCAGGACCCGTGGGACCGGCCGGGGTGAGCGCGGTCGAGCGTGTCGAGTCCACGTCTGCGAATAGCTCGGTATCCAGCAAGACGGCAACGATCGCCTGCCCGGCCGGGAAGAGACTGCTCGGAGGAGGAGCTCGCCTGAATCCGGCTCTTCCGCAGGTCGCGCTTCAGGCGTCGTTCCCGGACAACGACAACATCTACCGGGCGACCGCCCGCGAGATCGTGGGGACCGGGTCATCGTGGTCGTTGACGGTGTTCGCGGTCTGCGCAACCGCGAGCTGATCCGGACGCGACTCCGCCTCGCGGTCGCTCCCAGGGGCCGCGAGGCATCTCCACGCTCGACTCGGGTGTCGACGATCTCAAGGTCCGGACGGACGACCGCGACCCACAACGCCAGTTGTCACATTTCCGGCCACCAGAACGCTCCGAAGCTGTCAGGACCGGTGTGCGCTCCCACGGCAGGATCGACGCGGTAGCGCTCGACCGCGAGCACCAGACTCGATCGAAGGAGCTGATGCGCGAGCTCGTCAGCGGCGGCCTCCACCTCACGTGCGGCGTGGCCGACGGCGACCGATACGGGGCGATCGCCGAGCAGGACACGCGCGGAAATCCTGTCGACGGCTTCCTCGATCCCGCTGCTCTCGGAGGCCGGTGTCGCGGCTCCGTTCGCGAACGTCCAGAGCGTCCAGTCGCTTGTCGCCGGGATGCGCCCACCACTCGTTCGCGGGGCGACGAAGGCGTTCTCGAGTCGAGAGCCGAGCGCGATCGCCGCAACAGCCGCCTCCGTGGCCGAACCGCCTGCTGCCACGACGGTCGCGGCTGCGCGGACGCAAATGCCGACGCCGTAGCTGACGGTACCGGTGTCCACGACGGTTACAGGCACCGGTGCTGCAACCGCTGCGACGCCGGCAGCGGACACCGTCCCGGAGACGCGAGCGTCGAGGTGGATCGAGACCACGGCCTCGGCTCCGGCTACCGCTGCGCGCTCGTAGGCCTCGACGAATTCGGCCGCGTTCGGCTGCGACGTTGTCGCCACTGCCCCGCCCCGGAGACGGGCGTAGAAGTCGTCCACCAACGTAGTCCTCGTGTCGACGGGTTCGCCGTCCAGGGTGATGCCGACCGGGATCAGCGCGACGCCGAGCGCGTCAGCGGCTGCGCCGGACAGGAGTGAGCTCGAGTCCGTGCAGACGGCGATCCGACTCAGCGCGACGGCTCCAGGTCGTCGGAGTCGCCTCGCCGATATGCGGCGATGGATCGCGATGCGACGACGAGGACGGTCGCGCCGTTGGCCACGAGGAGTGCCGCCGACGGTTCTGGCCCCCAGGAGTTGGGCAACCTGCGCCGCCACCAGACGAAGCTCATGAGCAGCCACGCGCCGGAGGCCGCCGCCGTCGAGACGAGGCCGGGGCGACGGAGACCCGGGATCCTCGCGACACCGATGGCGGTCACGAGGTCGACAGGCGCAGCCATGGGAAATGTGTAGAGACATTGCCCGAAGCTCGTGGCAAGACCCTTTCCTCCTTCGAACCGACTCCATACGGGGTAGCAGTGGCCGAGAACGGCTGCGACCCCGGCGACATGCGCACCGACGTCACCCGCCAGTGCCTTCCCGCTTGCGCAGCTTGCATATCCTTTCGCGACGTCTGACGCCATCACAACTCGACCAGCTGTGTTGCCGAGAACCCGTGCTGCGTTCATGGCTCCCGGATTGCGGCTCCCGCTTCGTCGAAGGTCGACACGGGTGCCCGGGACGAGCCGTGACGCGATGTCGGCCGACGGTACCGTCCCGAGCAGATACCCGAGGATCGACGCGGTGAGGAGACGAATGATGCGCATTGAGTCCGAGATCGAATCATGAGGCTACGTGCGCTTGTCGGCGTTACGGGTTTCGGAATCCTGCTCTGGGCCCTCGTCGTTCGTGGCTCGCTCGCAATCGACCTGGGGCTCGGTCGGAGAAGCCGGGCGCTCGGCCCCCTGACTTTCCGCATCGACGCCCCACGCCAGGTCGTCTTCGACGTCGTGTCGGAGCCGTACGTCGGACGGACGCCGCGCGCCCTTGGCGCGAAGCTCGAGGTGCTCGAGCGCGGTGACGACTTCGTGCTCGCCGCCCACTACACGCGGGCGTATGGGTTGACCGCGACCACGGTCGAGACGGTTCGCTTCGAGCCGCCCGAGCGTGTGCACTTCAGACTCGTCCGTGGCCCGGTGCCGCACGTTGAAGAGACCTTCGAGCTCCGCGACGTCGGCGATGCGACTGAGCTCCAGTACACGGGTGAGCTTGGCACCGATCTCTGGGCGCTCGGTGAGCTATGGGGAAGGGCGGTCGCTCGCACCTGGGAGGCAACCGTTGCAGGTTCTCTCGAGGACATCAAGATCGAG
>JAOUHF010000186.1 GCA_029865325.1 Thermoleophilia bacterium | reverse complement strand
GGTGGAACAGCGGATCCCGGGGGCCGAGACTGCGCGACCACGGTGCCCTTGCCCACGGCGCCTGCTCGTCTGCGATGTGCGATCTCGACCACGAGCCCAGCGACCACGGCGCCCTGCACCGCCGCCTGTCGCAGGCCGATTAGATTGGGAGCCTCCACCAGGGCGGCCGTCTCCGTTCGAGTCGGGACGGGAACCGCCGGGCCGGTCCCGGACGTGGCGGTCGAGCCGGAGGTGGACGCGACGAGGGCGATGGCGAGGCCGGCGATGGCGAGGAGCGTCACGGCGAGAATGATCAGGAGCACGACCGCGGCAGACAGGAGTCGACGCGTGCGCACACGGTCCCGCCAGCGCGGGCGCGCGACGCCTCGCTCGGTCGCCCACGCGACGGCGAACGCGCGCGGGTCGAAAGCGCCGCTCCCGAGCACCTCCTCGGCCGAGACGCCTTCCGCCTCGGCTTCCTCCAGGTCGGCCGCAAGATCCGCTGCCATCTCGTTCGCCACCGGATCAGGTACGCGAAGCCGCTTCCGCTCGCGGCGACGCTCTTCGACGAAATCGCTCACAGCTGCACCTCCGCATCGACCAGACTCAGCACGGCATCGACGGCCTCACGAGTCGTCTGCCACTCAGCCACGCCTTCAGCAAGCGCCCGCCGACCGTCGCGGGTAGGCCGGTAGTACTTCCTCGGAGGCCCGCCATCACTCATTGCCCGATGCGCCTCCACGAGACCGTCGCGCTCCAGACGGCCGAGGAGCGGGTAGATCGATCCCTCGCCCACGATCGAGAGTCCTCGCGCGCGAAGCCGCCTCGTCATCTCGTACCCGTAGACCGGCCCCTCGTTCATCACGGCGAGGAGGCAAAGGTCGAGCACTCCCCGGAGCAACTGGCTGCGGCGGTGGTCGATTGTTGCCATGTATTACAAGGTAGTTGGATTTGCCTTGCGACGCCAAGCTACGTCTCCGCTTCACGCGGGATCCGTGTGCAACTGCTCAACGGTGTTGCATGCGATGCTCGGCCGCGAGGCGATGCGATTTGGCCAATGAGACGCTCGCCGGGGGCATGACCGAGGTCGGCACCGGTCTGCCGACGGGTGTCGTCACCTTCCTGTTCGGCGACATCGAGGGCAGCACGCAGATGCTGGAGAACCATCGAGCGGCCGCCGGAGCGGCGCTCGCCCTCCACCACGAGCTCTTGCAGACGGCTGTCGAGGACGCCTCCGGCGTCGTCTTCGAGACGGTCGGAGACGCCGTCTACGGCGCCTTCACCCGCCCGACCGACGCCATCACCGCGGCAGTCGCCATCCAGCGCGCACTCGAGGCCGAGGACTGGGGCGAGATCGGCGAGCTGCGCGCCCGCATCGCCGTCCACACAGGAGCGGTCGAGACCCGCGGCGAGCACTACTTCGGAGCGGCGCTCTTCGAGCGCGCTCGCCGCCAGAGACCTCGCCGACGGCGTCGAGCTACGCGCGCTCGGCACGTACCGCCTGAAGGACCTGCTCGAGCCGATGGAGGTCCTCCAGGTCGACGCCCCCGAGCAGTTCTTCTCTCCAGCTCAGGCGATTTCGAGCCCCGGGGGCGTGTGCCCGAGGGGTTCAGAGAACGAGCGAAACCCTCTGGGTCCGATGCGATCTCGCCACTCCTGTAGCAGGTGAGGTGCGGGCGACGCCGCCCGCACCTCACTCATGAGTCCCGACTGCTGGGTGGTTGTCACGTCCATCGGGGACAATCGTGCTCGCTGAGGGACGTAGCGGCGAGAGCGCGTAGCGAACCCTGCCGCGCCTACCTCCGCAACCCGGCGGCTTCGACAGGTCCGATTCGGAGTCTGGGGTTAGGAGTCGTACTGGCCGCCGAACTCCGCCGCCTGAGGCTTACCTCTGTGCCCGGCTTCCTGAAGGATCGCCGGGACGTCGGGGTCGGAGACGAAGTTCTGCCAGCCTTCAGCATCCCAGTCGAAGAGCGCCCAGACCCGGTCGTCCTCATTGGGATCGCGAAAGACAGTCGAACCCTTACACCCGTGCTGCTTGCGCTTCTCAGCGCCCTTGGTCGAGAAGATCTTCAGGAAGCGGTCGAAGTCCTCGACCTTTGTCGTTGCCAGGATCATTCTCTCCCCCTCTGTCGGAAGTGTCGTCGCGCTCCTGCGACATAGCCCGACCCAGTATCGCGCACCCCCGTGCACTCGTGCGCGACCATGGTCGGCGAAGTGTAGGGGGCTGTCCTTCCCACGCCCTCTCAGGCCTCGTGTCGTCGCGCGCCCCTCCTACTCACCGACCCGCTCACCGGTGGCCAGTGCTGCGGTTAACCGAATGGCGCAAACGGCCTGGTTGAGCCAAGCCCTCTGACGGACTCGAACCGTCGACCCCCTCCTTACCATGGAGGTGCTCTACCGACTGAGCTAAGAGGGCGAAGCTCGGACTGTAGCCCAGGACGCGGCGATGCAGGGGGGAGGATT
>JAOUHF010000185.1 GCA_029865325.1 Thermoleophilia bacterium | reverse complement strand
GCTTCATCGCCGGCGAAACGTGCAAGGACATCGTCGAGTCGGAAGAGCTAGCGAGGCGGGCGCAAGAACTCGATCAGCTGTCTCGTGACCGAGCCGGTTCAGCGTCGTTCTCTGGCGGCACCCGTGATGGCACGCGGGAGCGGCTCGTGACCGTTGAGCTCGATGGCCGGCGGCACGAGCTTCGCCTGCACACGTCGGAGCCACCTTGGGCGGGGCTGGCTCGCCGGCACCGCGAGCGGAGCAAAGGGCTGGTCGGCTCCGAGACCGGGGCCGTTGTCAGCCCGATGCAGGGAACCGTGCTTTCCGTGAACGTCGCCGACGGGGATGCGGTTCTCACCGGTGATGTGATCTGCGTCGTCGAGGCGATGAAGATGGAGAACGAGATCGTCGCCCACCGCGACGGCGTCGTCTCGGGACTGAGCGTGACCGCAGCCCAGCAGGTCTCGAACGGCCAGCTCATCTGCATCGTGACCAATCCGTGACCCTCGGTCGCTGCTCAGACCTGTCCCTGGAAGCCGGCGAATCACTTGCCGCGACGGCAACGACAGCCGAGCATTGGCTGCTCATCGAGGTGCCTGGGAACTGGCCGCGAGACGTCTCGGCCGACGGAGCGCTGCCAACGCATGCACGGGACGCGGTGACGGCATGGCTCGCGCGGACCCCCGGCTCGCGGCTTCTCTTCATCAGGCGACCAGGACGACCGGCCACTCGGTCGCTCGCCTTCGTGGTCCATGCCTCTGAGTCCACTACCGGCGTGAGACGGATCGAGCTCGAAGATCCCGGCGATCTAGGGAGCCTCGATTTCGATCGCGATGGCGACTGGACCGATCGGCAGCTCGTTCTCGTGTGCGGTCACGGGGCCCGCGACGCGTGCTGCGCGCGTCGCGGCGTGGCCGTCTACGGCGCGCTTGCCGCGAAGCTCGGCCACGAGGAGGAGCTCTGGATCTCGTCGCACCAGGGCGGACATCGTTTCGCTGCGAACGTCCTCGTGCTGCCCGCGGGACTCCAGTTCGGCCGGGTCGAGCCCGACGAGGCAACGCTCGTCGTTGCTCGGGCGCTCTCGGGCCGGATCGAGCTCGATCGCTACCGCGGCCGAACGTCCTATCCGCCGGCGGCACAGGCGGCCGAGCGGGCGGCGCGGGAGGTGCTCGGACTGGGAGAAGTCGCTGATCTGAGCCTCGCCGCGGTCGCTGGCCAGCTCGTCAGGTTTCGACTGCGGAACGGCTCGGAGTGTAAGGCGATGGTCGACGAGATCGTCGGGCCGAGTGTTCCAGTCAGCTGCGGGCTCGAGCCGGAGCCTCAAGAGGCAATCGCCGCGCGGTTGCTCTGAGGCGCCTGCGACGGGTCAGGGGCGCAGGCGGTAGGTGTTATCGGTGATCCAGACGAGGATCTCATCGAGCCCTTCCGGGGGTTTGCCCACTGCGATAAGGGTCCCGAACACCACTCGTACCCAACTGTTGGCGACTAGGGCTCCGCGGGCCGACATCTCGCCGCTCCAGGACGCCTTGGGTTCGAGGATCGTCGGGAGCTCCGGCACGAACAGCGTCGCGGCTCGGGCGGCGGGGAGTGTCCCTGCCTTGTTGCGCTCCTCCAGCTCGTCGGGTTCGCCCGTCGTGAAGAGCTGTAGCCCGAACGTGCCATTCGGAGTTGCGCTCGGATCGAGCTCCCAGGCGATGGAGGAAGCGTTCTCGACCCCGACCCGCGCTCGCCAACCCGTTTGCGTGACCTCGAGCGAGCCCACCGTGAAGACGACTTGCTCGCCTGATGGCCCGTACGGCTCGCGCCACTCGAGATCGGCCTCTTGGGGGCCCGCTGCGACGCTCACAGCCGGCGCATCCTCGCTGCCTCTCAATTTCGACGCGTTCGTCGCGAGCGTGAAGCCCGCCAGAGTGGCACCGAGAGCAATGAAGACGATGATCGTGGTCCGGCTCAACTCGCGGCATGCTCGCACACGGCCATGCCGACCTTCGGCGGCACAGGCCGGATAGACTCGCCCGCGCTTTGGACCTTTACGAATATCAGGGGAAGGAACTCTTCCGGCGATACGGGATTCCGACCTCTGAGGGCCGGCTGGCAAGAACGCCCGAGGATGCGCGAACCGCGACGGAAGAGCTCGGAACTCCCGTCGTCGTCAAGGCGCAGGTGCTGACGGGCGGCCGGGGGAAGGCCGGCGGAATCAAGCTCGCCGAGAGCGCCGCTGACGCCGAGTCTTGTGCCGCCGACATCCTCGGGATGGACATCCGAGGTCACACGGTCACGAAAGTATGGATCGAGCGCGCCTCGGACATCGAGCGCGAGTACTACCTATCGCTCACCTTCGACCGCAGCGCGAAGAAGCCGCTCTTCATGTTCACCGCGCAGGGTGGTATCGACATCGAGGAGGTCGCTGCGACGAGTCCGGATGCATTGGCGCGCCTCCACGTCGATCCGCTCGAGGGCTACCACCCGTGGCAC
>JAOUHF010000017.1 GCA_029865325.1 Thermoleophilia bacterium | reverse complement strand
GCGCAAGCTCTACCCGAACATCGACTTCTACTCCGGCCTCATCTACGAGGCTCTCGACCTCCCCGTGGCGATGTTCCCGGTGATGTTCGCAATCCCGCGCACCGCAGGGTGGCTCGCCCAGTGGCTCGAGGGCGTTGTCGACGTCGAGCAGAAGATCGCTCGGCCCCGGCAGCTCTACGTCGGTGCGGAGGAGCGCGACTACGTCTCGCTCGAGCACCGCGGAGGCGCAGAACTGGTCGCGGTCTGAGAAAGGAGGCTCGCACCCGCGGGCCGGCGCACCGGCGCGCGGGTGTGAGCCGATACCCGGCAGGCGTCGAGCCTGCGAGCACGATCCTAGGAAACCGCGGCCGGACTTTCGTGGTCGGTTGGGGTGAGCAGCACGATCGGGATCTGTCGGCGCGTGCGGGCCTGATAGCGCGCGTAACCCTGGTACGTGCTGATGACAATCGGCCACAAGCGGGACCGCTCTTCGACGTCCGCGCTGCGCGCGTTGACCGCGGCGGTGACGCCGTCGAGCAGCACGGTGGCACGCGGGTCGTGCTCGAGGTTGAGCAACCAAGCGGGCGCCTGGTTTGAGCCGCCGAACGAGCCGACCACGACGAGGCTGTCGCCGTCGCGCAGGTACGTGAGCGGAACCGTCCGCTTCTTCCCAGAGCGCCGGCCGGTGGTCGTGAGTAGCAGCACCGGCATGCCCGCAATCCGACCTAGCACGCGGCCGCCGCCCACCCGGACGACCGTCCTGTGGAGGCGGCCGAGGGTGCGAATCACCAGGCGGCGTGCGCGCTCGCGAAAGGCGGCCGACGGACTCAAGTGCCCCCGGCAGGAGTCGAACCTGCGCGCACGGTTTAGGAAACCGCTGCTCTATCCACTGAGCTACGGGGGCGCCGGGCAAGGGTAGCGCTGTCGCCCCAGAGCGCCACTCGTCACGGCTTGAGGTCGGTGCACGAACGAAGTGATCGCCAATGGGACAGCTCTCGCGCGCGAGCTCTTCCCGAGACCGGGTGTGGGATCCCGCCGGAGATGCGAGCGGGGAGCCACCGATAGCGATCGATTCGGCGGCCGGTCACTGCGACCTCGAGGACGCCCGTCTGCGAGGTGACCTCGCGCGAGGCGTAGAAGACGAAGTTGCCGAGCCCGTACGCGACGAGGGCGTGCTTCAGCTTGCCGGCCCCGAGGAGCACGTGAGCGTGTGAGCCGACGACGATGTCGGCGCCCGCACCGACGAGCTTGCGGGCGAGGGATCTCTGGTCCGTGGTGGGGCAGCCCGAGAGCTCGACCCCCCAGTGGACGTAGACAACCACGGTGTCGCTCGCTCGACGTGCGGCCCGCACGGCGCGCACGAGACGCACCTCGTCCTTCGCCGACGCAAGGCCCATCTTCCCAGGCCCGGCGGTCCACGCCGAGACGAGATGGTCGTCGAGCACCTGGGTCGCCCCGATGATTGTGATCCGTTGGCCCTTCACGGTGACGCGGAACGGCGCGTAGGCCTGCTTGTCGTTCCAACCGGCTCCGACCACGCGCACGCCGGCACGCTTCCCGGCTTCCAGCGTGTCCTTGAGTCCGGTCGTCCCGTAGTCCATGCCGTGGTTGTTCGCGACCGTCACGAGATCGACTCCGCCCGACCTGAGCGCCGAGAACGCGCTCGCAGGGGCGCGGAAGACATATTCCTTCGGGGCTGGCTTGCCACGGTTGGTAACGGCGGTCTCGAGGTTGACCATTGCGATGTCGGCGCGACGGAGAGAAGGGGCTATTGGCGTGAGAACGCTGGCGGGTGAGGACGCGAGCCGCTCGCTGATCGGGGTCTCGAAATGGACGTCGCCCCCGAACGCGAGGGTCACCTGCCTCCCACTACCCAGCATGCCCCGCGCCGCGACCGCAGAAGACGGCGTGCGCTCCACAGCGCGTGAATTGCTGACCGCCGTCGGCTCGCGCGACGCGGCCCGAGCAGGCGCGTCGCCGCCGGTCGCCCACTGTGCGAGACCGGACCCGAATGCCATCGCGCCGAGCGCCAGCAGCACGGCACTGACTCGACGGCGCCGTACGGTACGAAGTACTTCGAGGTGCTCTCGGGTGACGTGCAAGTGCTCCACGGATCGTCAAATAGGGCCGACGGACTGCTCGAAGGCTAGCGCCGGTGTCCCGCGCGGAACGCTTGCTCCCCTATACCCTCGATAGGTGCCCGTCCGTTCTGAGATCCGCAACGTCGCCATCGTCGCGCACGTCGACCATGGGAAAACAACGCTCGTCGATGCCCTGCTCTGGCAGTCCGGTGCGTTTCGCGAGAACCAGGACATCGCCGAGCGCGTGCTCGACACGATGGACCTCGAGCGGGAAAAGGGCATCACGATCCTCGCCAAGAACACCGCCGTCCGCTATGGCGGGACGAAGATCAACATCATCGACACGCCTGGCCATTCCGACTTCGGCGGAGAGGTCGAGCGCGGGATCACGATGGTCGACGGCGTGCTTCTGCTCGTCGACGCGAGCGAAGGGCCGCTTCCGCAGACGCGGTTCGTCCTCCGCAAGGCGCTCGAAGCCCAGCTCCCGGTGATTCTCGTCGTCAACAAGGTCGACCGCCCCGACGCGCGGATAAGCGCCGTGGTCAACGAGGTCTATGAGCTCTTTCTCGACCTCGACGCTGAAGAGAGCCAGATCGAGTTCCCGATCGTCTACTGCAATGCGAAGGCGGGTCGCGCGTCGCTCGATCCCGACCCCGACGCACTCGAGACTGATCTCCGCCCGCTGCTCGACCTCATCCTCGAGCGTATTCCTGCGCCCACCTATGACGAGAGCCACCCGCTACAGGCGCTCGTCACCAACCTCGACGCGTCGCCGTACGTCGGTCGGCTTGCGCTGTGTCGCGTGCTTCACGGGACGATCCGCCGGGCGCAGCAGGTCGCGTGGTGCCGGTCCGACGGGACGATCGAGCGTGCGAAGGTGACCGAGCTGTACGTCACGGAGGCACTCGACCGCGTCGAGGCAGAGGAGGCCGGCCCGGGGGAGATCATCGCGATCGCCGGAATCCCCGAGGTAACGATTGGGGAGACGCTCGCCGACCTGGCGGACCCGCGCCCGCTTCCGGTTATCTCGGTCGACGAGCCGTCGCTCTCCGTGACGATCGGGATCAACACTTCGCCGTTGTCGGGTCTCGACGGGAACAAGCTGACGGCGACCCTCGTCGAGAGCCGCCTTCGCGCGGAGCTCGTGGGCAACGTCTCGCTCCGCGTCCTCGAGACCGAGTCGCCGGACGCCTGGGAGGTGCAGGGCCGTGGCGAGCTTTCGCTCGCGATCCTCGTCGAGCAGATGCGCCGTGAGGGTTTCGAGCTGACCGTGGGAAAGCCGCGCGTCGTCACGCGGGAGATCAACGGCGTCGTGCACGAGCCCGTCGAACGCGTGTCGATCGACGCGCCCGAGGACTACCTCGGGGTGATCACGCAGCTCTTCGCACTGCGGAAGGGACGCACCGAGGCGCTCGTCAACCACGGCAGCGGCTGGGTACGCATGGACGTCGTCGTGCCGGCACGTGGACTCATCGGGTTTCGCACGGAGTTCCTCACCGAGACGCGTGGCACCGGGATCATGCATCACGTCTTCGAGCGCTTCGAGCCGTGGTTCGGTGAGCTCCGCACCCGACCCACGGGCGCGCTCGTCGCCGATCGGCGTGGCACGACGACGACGTTCGCGCTGCTCAATCTGCAAGAGCGGGGGTCGCTCTTCGTCGGTCCCGCCGTCGATGTCTACGAAGGAATGATCGTGGGCGAGAACGCGCGCGGCGAGGACCTCGACGTGAACGCGACGAAGGAGAAGAAGATGACGAACATGCGCTCGCCGAACGCCGAGGAGCACGTTCGCCTGATTCCTCCGAGACCGCTCTCGCTCGATCAGGCACTCGAGTACATCCGCGTGGACGAGTGCGTCGAGGTCACGCCGGCGAACGTCCGCCTGCGCAAGCTCGAGCTCTCGGCACAGCGCCGCCAGTCGGCCTCCAGCCGCAAGGCGCGCGGGCTCGCGCCGGTCTAAACGGGGCTGAGAACCTCGCGGCTGCTACCGTGAGAGCTACGGTCGGCAATACCGCGGGCCCGTGAGATGAGCTTCTCGTTCCTCCTAGGACGTTCGAGGTAGGCGAATCTCGACGTTCCAAGAAGGAGTTGAACAGTTGTCCCAGCAGTCTTTCCGTGAGCTCGGCGTGTCCGCGCGCGTTGTCGATGCGCTCGCCGCTCACTCCATCCACGCACCTTTCCCAGTGCAGTCCCTCGTCCTCCCCGACGCGATCGCCGGGCTCGACGTTCTCGCCAAGTCGCAGACCGGCTCCGGCAAGACGCTCGCCTTCGCGATCCCGATCGTCGAACGGACGACCGCTAGCGACCGGCGCCCGAGTGCGCTCGTCCTCGTCCCGACGCGCGAGCTCGCTCTTCAGGTGACTGCGGAGTTCGAGGCGCTCGCACCTGCGAACGGCCTTCGCGTCGCCTCCGTATACGGGGGCACGCCGCTTCGGTCGCAGGCAGAGCGCGCACGCACTGCGCACATCCTCGTCGCGACGCCAGGCCGGCTGCAGGATCTCGCCGATCGGCGACTGCTCGATCTCTCGGCGATCAAGATCCTCGTACTCGACGAGGCAGACCGGATGCTCGACATGGGCTTCAAGCCGCAGGTCGACAAGATCCTTCGGCTCGTACCGAAGAACCGCCAGACAATGTTCTTCTCGGCGACGCTCGACGGCGAGGTCGGCACGCTCGCCCGGTCGTACACGAGCAGCCCTTCGCACTTCGAGTCCGAGCCGCCCGCCGATCGCGAGTACGGCGACATCGCGCATCGCTTCGTCGCCGTACGACCGGATACGAAGCTCGAGACCCTCGTCGAGCACATCCGTGAGAACGACGGGCTGACGCTCGTCTTCGTCCGCACGAAACGAGGCGCCGACAAGCTCGTCCGCAAGCTGGCCTTCCACGAGGTCGATGCGGTCGCGATGCACGGCGACCTCTCGCAGTCGGTGCGGCAGCGTGCGCTCAAGCGCTTCTCGAGCGGGAAGGTGTCGGTTCTCGTTGCGACCGACGTCGCCGCCCGAGGTCTGGACATCGACGACATCGCCCACGTGATCAACTACGACCCGCCGGACGAGGACAAGGGCTACGTCCACCGCACCGGACGCACCGGTCGCTCAGGGCGAAGCGGTATTGCGATCACCTTCGTCCTTCCCGATCAGCAGGACGAGACGAGTCGGGTCGCGAATCGTCTTGGGCACCGCGAGCAGTTCGAGGAGGCAGGCCTCAACACCGCCCGGCCGCGACTCGTCTACACGAGCCGCCGCGGCCGCCGCTCGAAGTGGTAGCCGGCACGGCGTAACTCGCGGGCGCGGCATTAGACTCGGCTCGTGCGCAGGAGCTGGTTCATCGCCGCGATCGTGATCGGGATCGTCTCCATCGCGGTTGCCGCGCTGATCATGCGGCTGACCGCTGACGAGAGCGAGCAGACGTCGCCGACCGCCTGGGCCGACTCGGTCTGCACGAGTCTCTCGACGTGGCAATCCTCGATCACAGCCATCTCGGACGTCAGCGGCGAGACGTTGACACCGGAGTCGTTGAAGCAATCTCTGTCCGACGCGGCTACCGCCACTGAGGCGCTCGTCGGCGATCTGAAACAACTCGGCCCGCCGGATCTCGAGTCCGGCGACGATCTGAAGCGGCAGCTCGATTCGGCCGCGTCAGAGATCGAATTGAGTTTCGACACCCTGAAGCAGGGTGCAGAGGATGCTGCCGACACCAGTTCACCTGCTGATTTCATCCAGGCGCTGGCCGCGCTTGCGCCGCAGTTTCAGGCCCTGCTCGACACGCTGTCGACGACCGTCGACGACCTCGAGAACGCGAACGTGCCCGAGGATGTGAAGTCGGAGCTGCAGCAGGCATTCGAAAGCGCGTCCTCGTGCCAGCAGCTCCAAGCTGACAGTTAAGAACGCGCGTATTCGCTGGGAGATGTTGCAGGCGCTGATAGGGGGGCGGCTACCATCCCGACATGACTTTTCTGATCGCCTTCATTGTCCCAATGGTCATCGGGTTCTGGGCACAGCACCGCGTCAAGACCACGTTTGCGACCAACCTCCAGGTACCCGTTGCGAACGGTATGACGGGTGCTCAGGTCGCGCGACGCATCCTCGACGCGAACGGCCTCGGCGAGGTTCCGATCGAGGAGACACCCGGCTCCCTCTCTGACCACTACGACCCTCGCAGTAAGTCCGTCCACCTTTCCCCTGAAGTGTTTCGTGGAGTGTCCGTCGCCTCGACCTCGGTCGCGGCACACGAGGTCGGCCACGCGATTCAGCACGCCAAGTCGTATGCGTTCTTCCGATTCCGCACCGCGATGTTCCCGGCTGTCCAGTTCGCCTCCAACATCTGGATGCTCTTCCTGATCGGCGGCATCTTCCTCCAGATCTCCGGCTTCATCGTCCTCGCGGTCGCGCTCTATTCCATCGCCGTCCTCTTCCAGATCGTCACGCTTCCCGTCGAGTTTGACGCGTCGAGCCGGGCGAAAGGCCAACTCAACGAGCTCGGCCTCGTGATCGCATCCGAGGGCGCCGGCGTGAAGAGCGTCCTCAAGGCTGCGGCCTGGACGTATGTCGCCGGAGCGCTCGCAGCGGTCGCGATGCTCCTGTACTACCTCTCGATGCTCAGCAACCGGTAGCTCGTGAACTGGGGGTCAGGCCCCACGGTCTGACCCCCATCTCTACCGTTCGCGTGGCATCCAGGTGAAGCGCTTGAGGGCAACCGCGAGCCCTGCGATTCCCCAGGCTGCGAGGACGCCCAGAGCTTTCGGGTCCGCGAACAATGACTCGCCGTCGAGGTAGACGCCGTACACGATGTCAATGAAGTAGGTCAGTGGGAGAACGTCGGCGATCGCCTGCAGGAATACGGGGAACTCGCGGGTCGGCCCAAACGACCCAGAGAGAAACGCCATTGGCAGCACGATCACGTTGACGACCGCCGAGACTCCCTCCGCCGATCGAATCAGCGAGGCTGCCCCGACGCCCAGACCGGCAAACGCCGCGACGCCGAGCACGATCGCGCCGGCGAAGCCGAGCGGGTTCGCCGGCATGCTCGCGTCGAAAGCGAGGCTGCCGAGGACGAGGAGCGCAACCGCCTGAAGCGCGAAGACCATGAGAGTGGAGAGGAGTACCGTCGCGAGGTACGTCCAGGGTGGGAGCGGGGTCGAGCGCAGGCGCTTGAGGATGCCGGCCTCCCTGCGAATGACGAGGGTGATTGCAAGCCCTCCGAACGCCGTGTTCGCGGCGCCATAGCCGAAGAGGCCGGCGAGAAGCACGTCGGCGGCGGGGACGCCGTCGATCTCGTCCCCATAGATGGAACCGAGCAGTGCGTAGAGCAGCAGCGGAAAGATGAAGATGAAGACGGCTGCCTCCCGACTTCGCCAGAAGACGCGCTGCTCGAACTTCAGCTGGTGCAGCAGCACGGTCACTCGACATCTCCGTCGTACTCGTCCACGAGTTCGAGGTACACGTCCTCCAGCGTCGGCCGCCGGACCTCCAGTTGCTCGAGCTCGTATCCCGTGGCGAGCGCTTCGGCCGTGAGCTCGTTGAGCGCCTGTGTCGGGTTCTTTGTCTCGATCACGACCTGCTCGCCGTTCTTCAAGAAGCGGATCTCGATCGAACGCGCGTCGCCGATCAGCTCGGCGGGAGTCCCGAGGCGGATGATCCTTCCTGCGCGAATCACGGCGACTCGATCGGCGAGCCGCTGCGCTTCGTCGAGATAGTGCGTGGTCAGCAGGATCGTCTTGCCGAGCGAGCGCAGCGCGAGGATCATCTCCCATGCCGACCGCCTTGCAGCGGGATCGAATCCCGTGGTTGGTTCGTCGAGGAAGACGAGCTCCGGATCGCCGACGAGGGCGATACCGAGGTCGAGTCGGCGCTTCTGGCCGCCGGAAAGCGTCTTCACGCGTGCGTCGCGCTTCTCCATGAGCCCCACGACTTCGAGCACCTCGTCTACATCGCGCGGTTTCGCGTAGTACCCGGCGAAGAGGAGATGCGCTTCGCGCACAGTCAGGAGCGGGGTGATCTCCGAGTGCTGGAGGACGACGCCGATGCGCTCCCGCATCGCGCGGGGCGAGTCGCCGGGGTCGTAACCCAGCACCGAAGCGTCACCTCCGTCGCGGTTCCGGTACCCCTCGAGGATCTCCACCGCCGTTGTCTTTCCCGCTCCGTTAGGTCCCAGGAGCCCGAAGACCTCGCCGGCCGTGACCTCGAAGCTGATTCCGCGAAGCGCTTCGACGCCGTCGTACGACTTCCGAAGATCCCGAACGGCGATCGCGCTGGACACGATCGGAGACCATATGCGCACAGCGACGCCTGGGTAGGCTGGCGCGGTGCCGGCGCTCCGCTACGTCATCGTCGACGTATTCACTGACCGCGCGCTCGCAGGCAACCCGCTCGCGGTCTTCACCGACGCGCGCGGGACCGGCACGAAGACGATGCAAGCGCTGGCCAAAGAGATCGGCTTCTCGGAGACGACGTTCGTGCTCCCGCCTGAGCAGGGCGGACACGCTCGGATTCGGATCTTCAACCCGCGGGCGGAGATGCCGTTTGCCGGGCATCCGACTCTCGGGACAGCGTTCGTGCTCGCTGCCCCACTTCAGCTCGGGATGATCGGTATCGAGACGGGTGCAGGGCTCGTCGAGATCACGCTCGAACGAGACTCGTCGGGCCACGTTGAGTTCGGCCGCATGCAGCAGCCCGTCCCGAAGGTCTATCCGTTCGAGAGGACCGAAGACCTGTTCGCAGCCTTGGGCATCGCCGCGTCGGAACTTCCGGTCGAGCTATACGACAACGGTGCGACACACATCGTCGTCACTCTTGCAAGTGAGCAGGCAGTTGCCGCACTCGCGCCGGAGCCGTCCGTGATCGCTCGGTTCGAGGTCACCGGCGTCAACTGTCTTGCGCGAGCCGGGGATCGCTGGAAGACGCGCATGTTCTGGCCGCTCGGAGAGGACGCAGCGACCGGATCCGCCGCCGGCCCTATTGCGTGCCACCTCTGCAGACATGGCCTCGTGCCGTGGGGAACCGAGATCGAGATCTTGCAAGGAGAGGAGATCGGGCGACCATCCACCCTCTACGCCCGCGCGGACGGAAGCGAGGCGGGAATCGAGCGGGTGGAGGTCAGCGGCTGCGCAGTCGTCGTCGCGCGCGGCGAGTTCCGGCTCGAAGAGAGAGCCAGCTGATGGCAGATTCCCCGGATTCCATGAGTGCCCAGGGCGAGCGGTATCGCGAGCTGCGTCGTCAGATTGAAGGAGCGGTCCTCCCTCTGGCGACCTCCGTCGATGGCCGACACTTCACGTGCCAGGTGTCGGCACACGACCTCGCGCTGCAGGTCGGTGGGTACGTGGTCATCGAACACGAGGGCGAGACGCGGCTTGGCCAGCTGCTCGACCTCGGGCTCGAGCTCGTCGGCGGGCCAGAGGTCGGGCTCGAGGCTGATCATGCGGACGCACCGCTCATGACCACCATGGCGCTCCGTGTTGTTCGCGGTTCGGGTGTCGTTCTCCACGGTGACCTGACGCCTTTCCACGACGGCGTCGTACGGTCGGCTGGTCCAGCAAGGGTTCACGCGTGGCTCGAGCACATTCGCCCAGCGCGTGCGGAGCTCGAAGTCGGCGAGCTGCGGCTCGCACCCGGCGCCCCATTTCGTCTCGATGCTGGAGGGTTCGACCGCCACACGTTTCTCTGTGGCCAGTCGGGGTCAGGCAAGACCTACTCGCTCGGGGTCATGCTCGAACAGCTGCTGCTCGAGACGAGCTTGCGCATCGTCGTTCTCGACCCCAACTCGGATTTCGCGCGTCTCGGGCAGACGCGGCCCGGCGTAGACGAGGCCGTTGAGCGCCGCTTCGCCTCTAACGCCGGTGTCGTCGTTCGCCAGGCGTCCGACCAGGGCTCGAACCGACTGTCCCTGCGCTTTGCCGATCTCGATCCGCGCGTCCAGGCCGCGTCGCTGAGGCTCGACCCGATCGCCGATCGGGGGGAGTACTCGGAGCTCGTCGCGATGCTCGAGCGCTGGGCTGCGAGCGGTGGGAGCATCCCGTTGCCCGAGCTCCTCGCGGGAGGCGGGGACGAGGCCCAAGCGCTTGGGCTGCGGTTGCGGAACCTCGGGATCGACCGTTGGCAGGTGTGGTCACGAGACGATCCCGGATCGGTCGTGGACGACGTCGCAGGGCGCAAGTCGCGGTGTCTCGTCGTCGATCTCGGTTCGTTGCCGACGCTCCAGGAGAAGGCGACCGTATCGGAGGCAGTACTGGCGACGCTCTGGCGGAACCGCGGAGATCGCGAGCCAACGCTCGTCGTCATCGACGAGGCACATAACGTCTGTCCGAGCAATCCCACTGACCCGATTACTGCCATCGCGACTGAACATGCAATGCGCATCGCCGCGGAGGGACGCAAGTACGGGCTCTATCTCCTCGTGTCGACTCAGCGCCCTCAGAAGGTGGACGAGCAGGTGCTCTCGCAGTGCGACAACCTCGTGCTCATGCGGATGAACTCCCGGGCCGATCTCGCGTATGTCGGAGAGCTCTTCTCGTTCGTGCCCTCTCCACTCGTTTCGGCGGCGACGGAATTCGGCCTCGGAGAAGCCCTTCTGGCAGGAAAGATCGCCTCGCATCCGGCTCTCATCCGCTTCGGCGCCCGAATTACGGAGGAGGGTGGCTCGGACGTTCCTGCAGACTGGGCTGCCAGGCGCCCGTAGATCGCTACGAGGCTGAGACGAGCTCCGCAGCGAGCGCGTTTGCCGCGCGCGCTGCTTCCACAGGTGTGGCGCCCTGCGCTCGCGCCGAGACGTAGGCAGCTGAGAAGGCGTCGCCCGCGCCCGTCGGATCGACAACTCCTTCGACGGGAACCTGCTCGATTCGCTCGGAGCCGGAGGTGGTCACGAGGAGTGCCCCCGCGGAGCCGAGGGTAAGCACGATCTCGGGAATGCCGAGAGCCCGGAGGAGATCGGGCTCTACACCGCCGGCCAGGATCCGCGCCTCGTCTTCGTTGAGCTTGAGGACGGCAAGTGATCGAAGTGCCGCGGGATCGACGTCGGCATCTCGCTCCAAGGGCCCCACGCTCGCGAGCCGCACGAGTCCCTGAGCGTCGACGAGTAGACGGCGGCCGGTGGCCAAGGCAGCAAGTGTCGGGGCGGTGAAATCCGTTCGCAGGAGCGCGCCGACCTGTACCCACTCCGACTCGCCTATCGCCTCGGCAACCCAGCCGTTGGCGTCCTCGACCGTCCAAGGATCCCCGACCTCGTCGACGTTCATCACGCGATGATCACCTTCGTAGTGGAACGTGAACGCGGTCGTTCGCTCGCCGGCTCGGAGCGTCACTGGAATACCGAACGATTCGAGCGGGAGGAGGAGGCTCTCGACGTCGGCGGCTGCGCAGCGCGCCACGATGTGGGCTTGCGCGCCAATCCGGGCGAGGGCTCGCGCGGCGTAGTAGACGGCGCCTCCGGGCCGGGGCGTGGCTCCCGCGACCACGTCGCGACTGAGATTCCCGATGACTGCTACCGCGCTCACGCATCCGCTCCGAGAGCAGCGGTGCGGGGCGAGAAGCGCGCGACGACGCTGGCGAGCCCGAACGAGACCAGGAAGCTCGGCACCGTCGCCCCGATGCCCCAATCCGGCGGACTTAGGTTGGCGACGACATCGACCCACCATGACGGCCCCGTGGGGTACAGCCACTGATAGAGGGCGAAGCCGGCGAGCCACGCAGCGATGAGGCTAGGTCGCCAGGCGGGCGTACCGAACACGTGGGCCTCCGTGTAGTGCCTCCCAACCGAGAGCCAGTCTGCGAGCAGGACGGCGAACAAGGGCACGAACACCGATCCCAGGAGCAGCAGGAAGCTCTGGTAGCTCACGAGATCGATCACGAGCGCCCCGGCCGTCGCCGCCGTCGTGACGAGAAGGAGGAGAAGCTTCTGTGGCGCCTGCGGGACGAAGTTCTGGAGCGACACGGCCGCGGAGTACACATTCGCGAACGCCTCGTCCGTCTCGGTCACGAGCAAGGCAAAAAGCGCCACGATCGCCGCGAACCCCCCGGCGACGACGGCGGCAGGCAGTGCTGCCGGATCGCCGAGGTCCCGGGAGAGAACGAGAACGACGCCGAGTGCCAGAAGCCACGCATCGGGCACGAAGTACCCGACGCCGGTACCCCAGAACGCGCCACGGCGGGTCTTCGAGAAGCGCGTGTAGTCCGCGGCGTAGGGGATCCACGAGACCGTTATCGCGACGACGACGTCTGCTCCCTGCCACACCGAGATGTCACCTGTGCCAGGTGTATCCCACAGCACACCGAGATCGGCTCCGTCGATTGCCCACCACGTCAGATAGCCGAGAGCGAGAGGAATCGCCCAGATGGCGAACCGGCGGACGAACCGGCGCACGAAGCCGATCGGCCCGAGTAGCGCCAGGATCAACGCGACTGCGCCGAAGACGACCGTCCAGAGCCACTGCGCTCGGAACCCGAAGAGCTCGTCGGAGAGCGCTGCTGCAGCCGTCGCGATGATCAGCAGCTCGAAGACGGACCAGCCGATGCCCTGAAGGACGTTGATCCCCGTTGGCAGATACGAGCCGCGCTGGCCGAGCGGTGCGCGCATGAGCACCATGCCGGGTACTCGTGCGTCTGCGCCGATGGAACCGGCGACGGCCAGCATGAGATTCCCGATCAGGCAGCCGAGCACGATCGCGACCATTGCGTCGGGCAGGGAGAGCGCCGGAACGAGAGCCGCCCCGGCGACGATGACGAGCAGCGATACGCCGAGGTTGCCCCAGAGAAGCCCTGTGTCGAGCCCGCTGAGGACGTGCAGTCGCGTTGGGGTCGGCCCGACTCCCCAACTGCCCTCGATCTGCTGTGGCGGCGTCATCAGCGGGAGGACGTTATCCGCCGCATGGGAGAATCGTGCGGTGATTCCCCGCTACTTCGCCGTCGCCGAAGCCGAGCACGAGCTGCAGAACCCGACGTCCGAGGAGAAGCTCGTCCTCCTCGGCGAGCGCCTCGGGCTCGGACCAGTCTCGCGTGTGCTCGACATTGCATCGGGCCGGGGCGGGCCTGCGGTGCTGCTGGCGCAGCAGTTCGGGTGCACGGTGCACGGCGTCGAGATCGCTCCGGAGTTCCGTGCCGCCGCCGTCGAGCGGGCCGCGAACGCCGGCGTGGCCGACAGGGTGGCGTTCGAGCTCGGCGATGCAGCGAACACGACCTTCGAGACCGAGTCGTATGACGCTGCGCTGTGCCTCGGCGCGAGCTTCGTCTTCGGCGGCCTTGCCGACACGGTCGATGCTCTCACTCCGGCCGTGCGAAGCGGCGGATATGTGGCGGTAGGCGAGCCTTTCTGGCGCCGTCTTCCTCTTCCCGACGAGTACGAGGATCGCCGAGATCCGTGGACGACGCTCGAGGGCACCGTCGTCGTCTTCGAGACGTCCGCGCTCCCCGTCGTGTCGGTGATCGCGTCCTCGGAGGACGATTGGGACCGGTACGAGACCCTGCACTGGAGCGCTGTGGAGCAATGGCTCACCGCCAATGAGGGCGATCCCGATGCGGCGGAAATCAAGGCGCGGCACGAGCGCTGGAAGCGAACCTACTTGCGTTATGGCCGCGAGCTAGTCGGCTGGGCGATCTTTGTCGGCTGGAAGCGACCTTAGGACGAGAGCAGACGGCGGAGCACGTACGGGAGGATCCCGCCGTGCCGCAGGTACTCGCGCTCGCGCGGCGTGTCGAGTCTCACCGTTGCCCGGAACTCGATCTCGTCCGCGCGGACTACGACCTCCTTCGCCTCGCCGCCGTCGAGACCGGCGATCGCGAACTCCTCGTGTCCGGTGAGTCCGAGCGACTCGCGCGTTTCCCCAGAGAGGAACTGGAGCGGAAGAACGCCCATCATCAGCAAGTTCGAGCGGTGGATCCGCTCGTAGCTCTCGGCGATCACCGCACGCACGCCGAGGAGCTTCGGTCCTTTCGCCGCCCAGTCGCGTGACGAACCCGATCCATACTCCTTCCCGGCGAGGACTATGAGCGGGACGTCCTCGTCGCGGTAGCGTTCTGCGGCCTCGAAGATGGTCATCTTCTCGCCGGTCGGCACGTGCACCGTCCATGTCCCTTCCGAGCCGGGAACGAGCTGATTGCGAAGGCGAACATTCGCGAACGTCCCCCGCACCATCACCTCGTGGTTCCCGCGCCGGGAGCCGTACGAGTTGAAGTCCGTGCGTTCGACTCCGTGCTCGACGAGATAGTGGCCGGCCGGCGAGTCCGACTTGATCGAACCCGCGGGCGAGATGTGGTCGGTCGTCACCGAGTCGCCGATCGCAACGAGGCAGCGAGCGCCGGAGAAGTCCTCGACGGCGTCCGGCGTGGGGGGCATGCCGTCGAAGTACGACGGGAGCCGGACGTACGTCGAGTCGGGATCCCAGGCGAAGACCTCGCCCTCGGGGACGGGAAGCCCCCGCCACGTCTCGTCGCCGGTAAAGACGTCTGCATAGGTCGACCGGAACATCTCCTCCCCGATCGCCTCCGCCATCGTCTCCTGCACCTCGGCGGGTGAGGGCCACAAGTCCGAGAGGAAGACGTCCCGGCCGTCCGAACCGATGCCGATCGGCTCGGTCGCGAGGTCGATGTCCATTCTCCCGGCGAGCGCGTACGCGACGACGAGCGGAGGCGACGCGAGGTAGTTCGCCTTCACCTCCGAGTGGATCCGAGCCTCGAAGTTCCGGTTGCCCGAGAGAACGGCGCAGGCCACGAGATCGCCCTGCGCGATCCCTTCCGAGACCGGCTGAGGAAGTGGACCCGAGTTCCCGATGCACGTCGTGCAGCCGTACCCGACGGTGTAGAACCCGAGCTCCTCCAGGTACGGCGTCAGTCCTGCCTTCTCGAAGTACTGCGTCACCACCTTGGAGCCCGGCGCCAGGCTCGACTTCACCCACGGCTTTCGCGTGAGGCCGCGCTCAACGGCTTTCTTGGCGAGGAGCCCAGCTCCGATCATCACGGCCGGGTTGGAGGTGTTCGTGCACGACGTGATGGCGGCAATCACGACGGCGCCGTGGTCGAGGTCGAAGGTCTCGCCGTCGAGCGTCACTTCGATCGCCGCCCGCTCCGCGAGTACGAGCGGCGGGGCTGTGGAAATGACTGCGTCCCCTGTCTCGGGATCATGACCGGGTGCGGCCGAGGCGAGTGGATCACTCGCGGGAAACGTCTCGGCGACCGCTTCATCGTGCGCGTTGCCGTAGTCGATGCCGAAGCTCGGGAGCGCATCGATGAACGCCTGCTTCGCCTCGCGCAGCGGCACGCGATCCTGTGGTCGGCGCGGCCCGGCAAGAGACGGCTCGACCGTGGAGAGGTCGAGCCCAATCCTCTGCGAGTAGACGGGCGGCGCGTCCGGCTCGTGCCAGAGCGCATTCCCTTTGCAATACGCTTCGACGAGCGCGATTCGTTCCTCCGGCCGCCCCGTGAGCCGCAGGTAGCGGAGAGTCTCCGCATCGACCGGGAAGAAGCCGCATGTCGCGCCGTACTCGGGAGACATGTTCCCGATGGTCGCGCGGTCTGCCAGCGGGAGGCTCGCGAGGCCGTGTCCGAAGTACTCGACGAACTTTCCGACGACGCCGGCCTTGCGCAGGATCTGCGTGACGGTGAGGACGAGATCGGTGGCTGTCGCACCCTCGGGGAGCTTCCCGGTCAGCTCGAACCCGACGACCTGAGGGACGAGCATCGAGATCGCCTCTCCCAGCATCGCGGCCTCGGCCTCGATGCCGCCGACCCCCCAGCCGAGCACGCCGAGCCCGTTGATCATCGTCGTGTGCGAGTCCGTTCCGACGAGCGTGTCCGGGAACGCGACACCATCACGCTCGTCGACGACGCGCGCGAGGAACTCGAGGTTGACCTGATGGACGATGCCCGTGCTCGGTGGCACGACCTTGAAGTTGTCGAACGCTCCCTGTCCCCAGCGCAGGAACGCGTAGCGCTCCCGGTTCCGCTCGAACTCGAGCTCGGCGTTGCGGAAGATCGCAAGTCTGTTCGCGTACTCGTCGACCTGCACCGAATGGTCGATGACGAGCTCGACCGGGAGGAGTGGGTTGATCTTGTTCGGATCGCCTCCGAGGTCTCGCATGGCGTTTCGCATCGCTGCGAGATCGACGACCGCGGGAACGCCCGTGAAGTCCTGAAGGAGGACGCGAGCGGGCGTGAACGAGATCTCGCGTGAAGGCTCCTCGGTCGCGACCCAGCGCGCCACGGCCTCGACGTCCGCCGCCGTGACGTTCACGCCGTCCTCATGACGCAAGAGGTTCTCCAGCAGGACCCGCAGTGTGTACGGGAGCCGGTAGACGTCGAATCGCTCTTGGAGCGCATCCAGCCGGAAGACCTCGACCGCGTTGTCGCCGACGGTGAGTCGTGAGCGGGCTCCGAAGCTGTCGGGATGCGACATCGACCCCGATTCAATCAGCTTCGGACCTCCCAGCCGCTCGAGCCCGCGTTCGGTGAGCGACGGCTGACGGGGATCGAAATGACGGCCGATCGCGAGCCCGTACGGCTTTCCGACGCGCCAGGCGTACGTGGCGAAGCCCTCGTCGCGAACCGGTCGGAGATCGTCCGTGTACGGGTCGAGGACGTGCTGCCGTCCCACCTTTCGCGCGGAGTTGAAGAAGGCGATTCCCATTCCCACCGAGACCTCGAGCAGGCTTCGCTTCTCGCGGTCCGCCTCCGCGACGAGGCCCTGGTAGACGGCGGCGAGCTCCGGCGGCGTCGGCAATCCCTTGGCGTCGTTACGCAGGTCGGCCAGCGACTGCTTCAGAGACTCGACCTCGAGCGGCGGGATGTCGATCAAGCGCGCGGTTGTTCCACTGGCCCCCTCGAGTGCCGCGAGGAGGTCATCGACGGAAGCAAGCTCGAGCTCGTGTGCCAGGATCCCGGCGCTCTTTAGCTCCGAGACGAGCGCATCGAGATACACGCGCGTCCCGTGCGTCACGTCGGCGGCGGCAGCGAGCAGCCAGAGTGGCGAGAAGCCGAATGCGAAGATCGAGCCGAGCTCGACGACGTTGCCGCCAGCTTTCCGGATCGCGAGCTTCTGCGGAGATTGCTCGAACTCGCTTGCGACGGCCTCGCCCTGCCGCTCGACGCCGCCGACGAGCTCGACGGTGATGCGCAGGAGGTTCTTCGCTGTCGCTTCGTACAAGCGGGATCTGCGGACGAGTCTGGGGAGAACGAGCTGCGCCGTCTCGTGCACCACGCCACCGCCCGCCGCCGCCACGGCGCGAAGGATCCTCTCGGGGAACGAGAGGACGAACCGAATCGGGCGGAGCACTCGCTACCTCTCGGAGCCGGCGGGCCTCGCGCCGACGGCGACCCCTCCGAACGCGGCGAGCCCGTCGAGCGTCAATGTCGGCGCGTCCGGGTCCTCAGGCCCGTGGACCCCGATGGCGACACCACCGCCGAGCGCCCTCACGTTCGACTCGACCCTCCAGCCTGGAGGCACGCGAATCGCGATTCCTCCGAAGAGAGAGTGGACGTCCAGATGCGCTCCGGTGGGTGCGAGCTGTGCATCGCGAAGATCGACGGCGATTCCCCCGTACCACGAGAACATCGAACCGCCACGGAACGCACTCGCGCGACTCTTCAGCGCGACGCCGCCCAAGACGCCCACGAGTGCGACCTCGTCGCTCTCCTCACCGCCGCGCGAAGGGACAGCGTGCTTGACGACAGCCGCGGCGGCCGTCATGCCGGCCCAGAAGCCCATGCCAAGAAGAATGAGCGCTCGAAGCATCCGCATGTCTCCAGGTTACTCCCAGCTATGAGCGCGCTGGCTAGCATGGCCGCGGATGGAGGCCGAGACGATCCGTGCGCTTCTCGAGCAGGCGTTTCCGAACGCTGCCGAGCTCGACGTCGAGGATCGGACCGGAACCGGCGATCACTTCCAGGTCACGCTCGCGACCGCCGAGTTCGATGGCCTTTCTCTCCTCGATCAGCACCGCCGTGTGAACGCCACCCTCGCGGCGCCGCTCCGCGACGGTTCGATTCACGAGCTCCGGATCTCCACGAAAGGAACCGCATGAGCACGCTCTCAGAACAGATCGCAGAAGTCATCGAGAAGGAGCCCGTCGCCCTCTTCATGAAGGGGACGCCGCAGATGGTCATGTGCGGAAACTCGCAGCGCGCGCTCAGCGCCCTTCACGCCGTCGGTGCGCCGATCACGACCGTCGACATCCTTCCCGACCCGAGAATCCGTCAAGAACTTGCCGAGATCTCGGGCTGGCCAACGATTCCCCAGGTCTTCGTCAAGGGTGAGCTCATCGGCGGCGCCGACATCACTGAGGAGCTGCTCGCATCGGGTGATCTTCAGCGCAAGGTCGACGAGGCGCTCGGATCGGATCGCGCGCCAGACATCAAGGTCGTCGCGCTCGAGCTCGCTCCAGCCTAGGAGCCGTCGAGCGATATACCGATCTCTTCGACTACGACTCGGAGAGGATCACCAGCGTCTCAGGGCGAACACCGTCGTGCTTCATCGCGGCGGCCGCCGCCTCGGATTCCATTGCCTCCTGGAAGGCAGCCATATCGGGAACGTCCAGGATAAGCCCGACTCGGTTCGGATCGTCCATGTCGCGGAAGGTGCGCACGTTGATGCCCATGGACCCGAAGAACTCGCTACGGCGAGGTGAGCTGAGCCAGTGGTCGACGTCGTCGACCTCGTGAAACGCCAGCAATGTCGTCATGACCGTCTCCATTCGCTTCGTCGAGGGCGCGGCTCGGCTGAGCAGCGCGGGAGCGGGCACTCTATTCCGCTGCGGACCGAGCCGCCAGGTCGCATCGCGGCTTTCGATCGGAGAACGCTAGCTGCTCGAAGCGCTGATGCGGTCTGCGAGCTCGCGCGAGATCGTGTGATCACCCGCTGTCGTCTGCACAGTGACGGGGCCTCCAAACGGGGCGAATGAGACGAGCGCGACCTCTGCGCCGGGCACGAGGCCGAGCTCCGAGAGGTAGCGGAGCAGCTCTGGATCCGCATCGGGAACGCGCGAGACGGTTGCGCGGTTCCCGACCTCGAAATCGCAGAGCGTCCGGCGCCCGCTCTCGGATACGCGCAGCTCGCGGTCCGGGATCGGGTCACCGTGCGGGTCGTGCGTCGGATAGCCGAGCTCGGCGTCGATCTTCGCCTCGAGCTCCTCGGAGAGCGCGTGCTCGAGTCGGTCGGCCTCGACGTGGACCTGGTCGAGCGAAAGGCCGAGCCGGTCGACGAGGTAGCGCTCGAGCAGTCGATGGTGCCGGAGGACCTCGAGAGCGCCGAGCCGACCTTCTTCAGTCAGGGAGACTCCGCGGTATGGGGCTCGCTCGACGAGGCCGAGCTCGGCGAGGCGCTTCGTCATCGCGGTGGTGGACGGCGCGCTGACGCCCATGCGTGCCGCGAGCGCCGACGTGGTGACGCGCTCGCCCGCCGACTCGAGGGCGTAGATCGCCTTCAGGTAGTCCTGCACGGCGACAGTGAGGTCTGCGGCCTGTGTGCTCATCCCGATTGACTTAGGTTACACTCCGAATTGAAGTTAGTCATGGCTAAAATACGCCTCACTCGTCGAAAATTGCTTGCGGCTGCCGCTCCCCTCGCGGCTGTGCCGCTGGTGGGAAAGCTCGCGCTCGACGCCCAGGCGCAAGCGAGCGGGCACGACCATTCGAGCCACGGCCATCCCCGTTCTCCGGCGAGTCACGTGCACGGCGCGATGGGACACGCGGCGATGGTCGGGGAAGAGGCGCCCGCGGTCGGCGGGCCTAACGATCTCGACGCTCTCCTCTTCCCGCCTCCCGCGCTCCCGTACGAGCCCGGGCGCGTCCGTGAGTACGCGCTCACGGCGACGGATGTCGATCTCGAGGTCGCTCCCGGCGTCTTCTTCTCGGGGTGGGTCTACAACGGCACAGCTCCTGGCCCGGTGATCCGTGCCACGGAGGGAGACATCCTTCGCGTTCGCTTCGTGAACGCAGGCCAGCACCCACACACGATCCACTTCCACGGGATTCATCCAACCAACATGGACGGTGTCTTCGAGATCGTCCCTACAGGCGGGGAGTTCACGTACGAGTTCGAGGCGCGCCCCGCGGCGTTCCACGTCTACCACTGCCACTCGATGCCGCTCAAGAAGCACATCCACAAGGGTCTCTACGGCGCGTTCATCATCGATCCCAAGGAGCCACGCCCCCCGGCGAAAGAGCTCGTCATGGTGATGAACGGCTTCGACACTGACGGCGACGGCTCCAACAACTTCTACACGGTCAACGGCCGCTCGCTCTACTACGCGCGCTACCCGATCAAGGTCAAGCGGTCAGAGCTTGTTCGCGTCTACCTCGCGAACCTCACCGAGTTCGACCTGGTCAACTCGTTCCACCTACACGCGGACTTCTTCCGCTACCAGCCCACGGGCACTGGGGACACCTGGGAGTACACGGACACCGTCATGCAGTGCCAGGGGCAGCGCGGTGTGCTCGAGATCGAGTTCACCGGGCTCGGGCTTCATATGTTCCACGCGCACCAGTCCGAGTTCGCCGAGCTCGGCTGGATGGGCTTCTTCGACGTGGTGGACTAGCGCCAGGTGGAAGCCGGATCCGCAACGTCTCGTGCGCGCGTCGGCTGGCGGCTCTGGACTGTCGTGCCCGTCTTGCTTCTCGCACTGGTCGTCGGGCTCGTCGTCACATTCAGCTCATCCCTGGTGGACCTGGTCGGTTCAAACCCGCCTCCTGCCGACGAGTTCGACATTCGCCGCGTCGAGTTCTCTCCCGGCGAGATTCGCATCACGGTGCGAAACCCTCAGCGCGACGAACTGACGATCGCGAACGTGAACGTGGACGATGCCATCGTTCCCTTCACCGTCGATGGGTCTACGACGCTCGGGCGACTCCGCTCCAGCACGATCGTCGTCCCGTACGACTGGGTGCCAGCCGACCCGATCACGGTTGGCGTGACGAGCTCGACCGGGATCGAGACCGTGAAGGAGATCCCGGCAGCGGTAGAGACTCCCGTCCCGTCCGTCGAAGGCTTCCTGGGCTACGCGTTGATCGGCGTCCTCGTCGGTGTGCTTCCTGTCTCTCTCGGACTTCTCTGGCTCCCGGCGCTGCGGCACGCAGGCCCAGCGTGGCTTTCGGCATTCATGGCGTTCACTGCCGGGCTTCTCTCGTTCCTCGGCTTGGAGGCGCTCAGCGAGTCGTTTCAGCTTCAGACAGCGCTGCCTTCCGCGCTCGGTGGAACCGGCTTGATCCTCCTCGGCGTGGCGCTCAGCTTCCTCGGGATGACTGCGCTCGCCGGCAGGCTGACCGGTGGCTCCGCCGCCACGGGCCTCGCGCTCGCCCTCCTGGTGGCGATCGGGATCGGCCTTCACAATCTCGGAGAAGGTCTGGCGATCGGCGCCTCGTTCGCCCTCGGCGAGCTTCAGCTTGGGACCTTCCTCATCGTGGGCTTCATGATCCACAACATCACCGAAGGTCTCGGGATCGCGACACCGGTTGCCAAGACGCGCGTGACGATCCTCACGCTCGCTGGACTGGCGCTCGTCGCAGGCGCGCCCACGATCCTCGGAACCTGGATCGGTGGATACACGTCCAGCGACGTCCTCGGGGTGCTCTTCTTCGCGATCGCGGCGGGTGCTGCGTTCCAGGTGGTCGTGGAGGTCGGGCGGTACGTCGCGCGGCATGCTCCGGGCGGTCTTAAGTCCGGGTATGCGATCGGCGGGTTCCTCGCCGGGATTGCGACGATGTTCGCAACGGGCGTTCTCGCCGGCTGAGCAGCCTCGCAACGGCGACTTAACTCGCGCTAACCCGAGGTTCACGCCGGGCGGTCTATAACGGATCGGCATGTCCGGTTCGCGCTCTCTTCGCTCCCTCGCCGCTCTCTTCGCAACAGCCGTCCTCGGCGGCGTCGTCGCCGTAGGGGCGGTTGCTCTCCTTGGTGGACTCGACGGCGACACGACGGTGATCACCGAGACCGCGTCGTCGCCGAATCCGCCGCTCGCATCCGACGGCGCGGCGATGAGCGTGAACGAGATTTACGAGCGCGCCTCCTCGGGCGTCGTGCAGATCACGTCGACGAGTGGGAATATCGGAGGAGCGTCACCGAAGCAGGCGCTGGGCTCGGGGTTCGTCGTCGACAAGGCGGGCCACATCGTCACGAACTATCACGTCATCGAAGGCGCCGACGAGATTCGCGTGAGCTTCTCGAATCAGGACACCGTTCAGGCACAGCTCGTCGGTAGCGATCCGTCGACCGACCTCGCCGTCTTGCAGGTGGATACGAGCGCGACCGCGCTGACCCCACTCCCGCTCGGAGACTCCGACAAAGTCGAGGTCGGGGATCCGGTCGTCGCGATCGGGAACCCGTTTGGCCTCGACCGCACTGCGACATCCGGGATCGTGAGCGCGCTCCAGCGCTTGATCACAGCTCCGAACCAATACACGATCGACCACGTCATCCAGACCGACGCACCGATCAATCACGGAAACTCGGGTGGCCCACTCCTCAACTCTCGCGGCCAGGTCATCGGCGTCAACACGCAGATCGAGACCGGCGGCGCGGACTCCGGGAACGTCGGGATCGGCTTCTCGGTTCCTTCCAACACGGTCAAGGACGTCATCGCTCAGATCATGCGCACGGGCCGCGTCGACCATGCCTACCTCGGTATCAGCGGGCAGGCCGTCAGTACCGTTGTTGCCGATACGTACAACCTCCCGGTCGCGAAGGGCGTCCTAGTCGAGTCGGTGACCAGTGGGAGCGGTGCCGGGAAGGCGGGCCTGAAGGGCGGCGAGACGCAGGTCGTCGTCGCCGGCGAGACCTACGTTCTGGGAGGCGACATCATCGTCGCTTTCGAGGGCAAGCAGATTTCCTCGATCGAACAGCTCCGCGACGCGATCGCCGGCCACAAGCCAGGCGACAGGATCAAACTCGTGATCTATCGCGACGCGAAGAAGACGGGCGTGACCGTCACGCTCGGGCGGCAGCCCCCCTCCCCCCAGGGCTAGCTGCCGAATCAGGCCCCGGCGAGCCGGGGCCTGAACTTAACATCGGCAAGGGGTCCGAGCGCCTGCCCGGACCCCTGCCGACCTCTTTCCTAAAGGCGGCCGAAGGCGGCCGCTATGCGGGCTTCCGCATCAACCAGACGTACGACGCCATTCGTCGAGACCCGTATGGTCGACCAGCGCCTCGTCGGTGAGTCGATACCCCCGCTCGATCAACGACCGCTTGGTTTCGTCCGGCCAGCGTGCGCTCCGGAATGTTGGGTCGAGGGTGTCGTCGCCAGGCGTTGATCGGACGATCAACGTCGGCACGTGCCGATCGTGGCGAAACGGGAAGCGAGCGGCTCCGAAGCGAGCGTCGAGCTCCGAGCGCAGACGGCGACGGCGCCACGGAGGAGCCGCCGCGACGGCTGCCGAGACGATGTCCGCGCGAAGTCGCCTCAGCTCGGCGACCGAGGTCGCGCGCTCCTCTGCGAGACGCTCTTCGAGCACGACGTTGCGTGCGAATGCGACCCGCATGAGGCGCACGATCATCTCGCCGTAGTGCGCGGGCTCGCCTCGCTCGGCGCGCTCTTGCGCGAGGCGGACCTCCGCAAGGAGCGCTTTGACGGGCGGCACCGCGCGGAAGCGCTCCAGCCGTTCCCGCGCGCGCTCGAGATAGGCCGCGTCGGTCGGCCGATAGCTCGGGACGTATCGAAATGCCGCGATCGCGGCGACCTCGCGATTGCGATAGGCGTGCTCGAATGGGAAGTTGCGCACCCAGCCGCCGTCGGTCGCAATGACGCCGTTCACCGACACCGGGAGCACGAGTCCGCTGATTGCCGCCGAAGCGAGGATGGCCCTACCCATCGCCTCGGGCTCGGTTGAGTGCGACGGGTACTGGAGCTCGAAGTCTCGTGTCTCATCTGCGTCTGAATGGTCGCTGACGTCCGTGGCGAAGACGATGAGCTCGATCTCTGCGGCAGCGAGTGCGGAGCCGAGCTCGTGGGGGTTTCCGATACGAGCCGCGATCGTCGCTGGGAGCGTGTAGTCGTGCGGCCCTCCGGGAAGCCGCCAGAACGGTCGCGGCCGGAAGGCATCCTCGGGCTGGATGCCGAGCAGAAACTCCTCGAGATCTTCGAGTCGGCCGAGCGCCGCCATCGTCCCCGCCAAAGCTCCCGCCGACGTTCCGTAGATCCAGCCGATCCGCGACCAAATCGGGTCTTCGCGCAGGCGCCTGAGAAACCCGAGCTCGAGGAGCACACCGTTGATGCCCCCGCCCGAAAGGACGACAGCCGCGTCGCGCTTGGGCGGTTGGGGCACGAGGCTATTGTGCCCTCGTGGAGTCGGAGCTTCGTCCGGGCGCCGCGGTGCTCTCCGATGTCGGGCTCGAGACCGACGAGGATCTCTGGGTAGACGACGGCAGCGAAGACCACGGCGGCTGGTACTGCGTGCGCACGGATCCATTCCCCTGCCCGGCGGAGGGCTGCCCCTTCGTCGCCGAGTTCATGACTGCCGCACACCTCGTTCTCGTGTGGGAGGAGCGTGACGACCCGAACCTCCTCTGGCACGCGCAGCGTGCGAAAGAGGTCGGACGGAACCCGCGTGTGACCGGGTACGAGCCGGCGTTCGGCCCGAGCGCGTCGTACTACGCATGGGAGGCTGCAGGCCGGCCGGTGCACGGCGTCAAACGTAAGTGACCGTCCGGGCCGGGCAGGCCCCTACAATCACGTCTGTGGTCCTCGTCTCCGAGACAATCACGGTGACGGGAGTCCGCTGTGAGCGTTGCGTTGGGCGGCTTGCCGGCGCACTCCAGGGTCACGACGGGCTCGAGTACGCGAATGCGAATCTCATTGGAGACGTCACGCTCTCCTGGGACGAGGAGAAGACCTCCCGGGATGAGATCCTCGCCGCGCTAGCCCGGTCAGGCTTTCCGGAAGCCGCGACAGAGCGGGAATAGCCTGCTCTCGGGCCTCGTTGCAGGCTCCTGTAAGACCAGGGTACGGTAGGCCGTGTGAGCGAGCCCGATCCGGACACCGAAGCGCGCCGCATCGCGACCCAAGCTCGCGACCGTGCCCGCTTCGAAGAGGAAGCTCTCTCGCTCGCTGACCAGGTCTATCGTGTTGCTAGACGGCTCGTCGGTTCCCGCGAGGAGGCAGAGGATCTGGTGCAAGAGACGTACGCGAGGGCATTCCGAAGCTGGAGCTCCTACACACCGGGCACGAACATGCGCGCCTGGCTGCTCCGAATCCTCACGAACTTGAATGTCGACCGCGGCCGGAAGATCCAGCGCACACCCCAGACGCAACCCCTCGAGGAGAGCGACTACTACCTCGCGAACAAGATGGCCGCGGCGGCCGGCGAGGAAGTTCTCGAGGCGGATGACGTCGTCGAGCGCTTGTCGCAAGGTTCCGTCGTGAAGGCGCTCTCGGAGATCCCGCCCCAGTTTCGTGACGCCGTCGTGCTCGTGGACATCGGCGACTTCACGTACGCGGACGCGGCGCAGATCCTCGACGTCCCGATTGGAACCGTGATGTCCCGTCTCCATCGCGGGCGCCGGGCGCTGAAGCAGCACCTTGCTGAAGAGGTGTCGCCGTGAGCGGCGACCCCTGCGATCGCTGTGAGGAGCTCCTCCAGGATTTCCTGGACCGCACGCTGACCGATGTGGAATGGCAGGAAGCCGAAGGGCACCTCGCCGGCTGCGACTTCTGCGCGCGGCGCTATCGCTTCGAAGAGAGCCTGCGCAGGTACGTGAGGACGAGCGCGGTGGAACGGATGCCACCCGGGCTCATGGCGAAGCTCGACGAGCTTCGCGGGCTCGACGCCTCTGTCTAGAGCGCGGCAAGGTCTTCCGGCGTATCGATGTCGCCCGGCGCTGCCAGGTCGTCGCACGGGACGAGAAGCACGGGTCGATCTCTGAGTCCGTCGTCCGGGACATCACTCCACTCGGCGCGTCCGACAACGAGCGGGTGGCCTCGATCACCGGCGTAGGATGCAGCCACCGCGCCTCCTCGCTCACGCCACGTCCTGAGCACGCGCTCGACGGCAACCGGGTCGAGATTCGGACCGTCCGCGAGCACGACGACCGCCGCTGCGATGTTCTCTCCGAGCGCCGAGAGCCCGCAGCGAAGCGATGCGCCCGGACCGCGTTCCCATTCCTCGCAGCGCACGACCCGAGCGGGAATGCCTTGAAACAGGCTGTTGCTGGGCGCTTCGAGCTCGTGAGCACCTTGGACCACGACGATCTCATCGATCGGAGAGCGCCCCAACCGCTCCATCACCGCTGGGAGGAGCAGGCGCTGCTTTGGGCTTCCGAACCGCGACGCCTCGCCGGCTGCGAGGACGATCGCGGCGACCCGCCCCATCAGTTCTCCGAGACGGTGACGCTCGAGATGACCACCGGTTGGCTCGGCGGTCCGTCGGCCACGCCGAGCGCGCCGATCCGGTCGATCGTGTCCAGGCCATCGGTGATCTCGCCCACGATCGCGTATTCAGGGGGAAGGCCGGCGTCTGTGGCGGTGACGACGAAGAACTGGCTCCCCGATATTCCCGGTGCCTCCACGCCGGACTTCGCCATCGCAACAGTGCCCTTCGTGTAGCCAGCACCCGTTGGCGGCACGTCGACCGTCGAGTAGCCGGGTCCACCCGAACCCGATTGCGTCGGGTCGCCCCCTTGGATCACGAAGCCGGGTACGACGCGATGGAAGATCGTGTCGTCGAAGTAGCCGTCCTCAGCGAGCGCGACGAGTGACGCAGCCGTGTTCGGCGCGAGCTCGGTGTCGAGTGTCATGGTGAACGATCCGCAACTCGTGTCGAACGTGAGCGTGTGGGTCCTCCCGTCCTCGAGTGGCGCGCTCGGAGCTTCGCTCGAGCCCGGATCGCGAGGCTCCGGTGCCTCCACGCTCGCGCACTCGCCGGTCGCGGTCGCCGTCGGATCAGCGGGCTCGTCGTCGCCATTTCCGCAGCCGACGGCGAAGGCGAGCACGGCGAAGGCGAGGAGCGCGAGGCGCATCGCGTGCGATCCTATCCCTCGATGGCGGATGTCCAGCGATGTGAGTGGGCCGCGGGTGGAGGCGAGCTCATGCTCGTCTACCACGACGACGAGTGGGGTGTCCCAGCGCACGACGATCGACACCTCTTCGAGATGCTCACGCTCGAGGGAGCGCAGGCCGGGCTCTCCTGGTCGACGATCCTGCGCAAGCGCGAGGGGTACCGGCGTCTCTTCGCCGGCTTCGATCCCGCTGTCGTGGCTCGCTTCACGCCTGGCGATGTCGAGCGCCTTCTGCAGGACGCTGCGATCGTGCGCAACCGCCTCAAGGTCGAGTCGACGGTGGTGAATGCCGCCCGGGTGCTCGAAGTTCAGGCCGAGCTCGGCAGCCTCGACGACTACCTCTGGAGCTTCGTGGACGGAAGGCCGATCGTCGGCAACTGGCGCTCGCTCTTCGAGTTGCGCGCGGAGACGGAACTCTCCCGCGCTCTTTCGAAGGATCTGAAGAAGCGCGGCTTCCGCTTCGTCGGCCCGACGGTCTGCTACGCGCTGATGCAAGCGGTTGGTCTGGTCAACGACCACACGGCCGACTGCTTCCGCTTCAAAGAACTTGCCGGATGACGTCGCCCATTCGATACGCGCGGAGCGGGGATGTCAACGTCGCATACCAGGTCACCGGCGGCGGACCCTTCGACCTCGTGCTCGTGCCCGGCTTCTTCTCGCACCTCGAGATCGACTGGGAGCATCCTGAGCATGCTCGGTTTCTCGAGCGGTTTGGTTCCTTCGCCAGGTTGATTCGGTTCGACAAGCGTGGGACCGGGCTCTCCGACCGCGGCGTCGGGCTCCCCGACTTCGAAACGCGCATGGACGACGTGCGCGCTGTCATGGACGCGGCGGGCAGCGAGCAGGCGGCGCTGTTCGGCTACTCGGAAGGCGGCCCGATGTCGATCCTCTTTGCGGCCACGTATCCGGAGCGCACTCGTGCTCTGGTGGTCTACGGCTCATACGCGAAGCGGCTTCGCTCAGACGATTACCCATGGGCTCCAACACCCGAGGATCGTGAGCGGGCTGCTATCGAGCTCGAGGCAACGTGGGGTGAGAACGTCGACCTTTCGACCATGATTCCGAACGCCGATCCGGCGATGGTCGAGTGGTTCCAGCGGCGCGGGCGCGCTTCGCTGAGCCCTGCGGCTGCGCGCGACCTGATTCGTATGAACGCCAGGGCAGACGTTCGCGAGGCGCTCGCTGCCGTCCAGTGCCCGACGCTTGTCCTTCATCGCACTGGAGACCTCGACTCGGGCATCGATGAGGGGCGGTACATCGCCGAGCGGATCCCGGGAGCTCGGTTTGTCGAGCTTCCTGGCGACGTGCACGTCCCGTGGGTCGATCCGGACAGCCTGCTCGACGAGGTCGAGGAGTTCCTCACAGGAACGCGTCCGGCCGCGATGAGCAACCGCGTGCTGGCGACGGTTCTCTTCACGGACATCGTCGGCTCGACCGACCACCTCTCGAAGGTCGGAGACGCTGCCTGGGCGTCGTTGCTGGACCGCCACCACCAGACGGTCCGGCACGAGCTCGAGCGCTTCGGTGGCGTCGAGGTGGATACGACGGGCGATGGCTTTGTTGCGCTGTTCGACGGCCCTGCCCGCGCGATCCGCTCGGCGCTCTCGATCCATGAGGCTCTGCGCAGCATCGGGCTCGACGTCAGGGCGGGCGTGCACACCGGAGAGGTCGAGCAGACCTCCGAAGGGCCCCGCGGCATCGCCGTGCACCTGGCGGCCCGAGTGCTCGGGACTGCGGGCTCAGGCGAGATCGTGGTCTCGCAGACGACCCACGATCTGGTCGAGGGCTCCGGTCTCGAGTTCGACGACCGAGGCGAGCACGACCTGAACGGGATCGATGGCGCCCGCCGGCTGTACGCCGTGCGGTAAGGGCTACGCCCGTGTCGTAACCGTGATCAGGTCGGCGAGGTTGATCAGCTGGATGGCCGTGCGCATTGCCTCGATTCGCTCGTCGTCGGAGACGGCCTCGCCGCCCTCGCGCCACAGCTGCTGAGCGCTGACGAGCAGTTCCTGAATTCGCTCTGCTTCCTCGACGTAGCCGTTCCGTTCGCGCGAGGCGTTCACCGCCAGTCCGAGCGCTCCGATTGCGTCCCGCTGCCGAAGCCAGAGCATCGGCACGGCCATCGAGATGTACTGGTGGATCCGCGCGAAGGTCAGCGGCTGGCCGAGAGACTTCATCGGTCGCGGCGTCGTGAGCTGTAGCGGCGGAGCCCCCTCGACGATTCGGCGGGCATTCTCCCCCAACATGCCCCGAAGCTGGCTCTCGTCGAATCCGGCGGCTTTCGCGGATCGGATTGCCATGAGCAGAGAGTTCGGCTGCCGTCCGTACGGATAGTCGGACGCGTAGACGACCTGCTCCGGGGCGACCTGGCGATAGAGGTCGAAGAGATCGACCGCGCTCCACACCGATGTGTCGAAGTAGACGCCGGGAATTCCGGCCAGTCGTCCTGCAAGACCCGCCATGTCGGCGATTCCCGCGTGGGCGATGATCAGCCGGACGCCCTCGTAACGCCGAACGAGCAGCTCGAGGTGTTCCGCGATTGGAGGAAGCCCGCGCCCCCCGTGGATCAGGACCGGGGCGCCGCGCTCGACTGCGAGCTCGAAGATGGGCGGTAGGCGCTCGTCGTCGAGCTCGAACGCCTGCGCTCTGGGGTGGAGCTTGATTCCCTTCGCGCCCAGGTCCAGGCAGCGACGTGCTTCCTCGAGTGGCCGCTCAGTGAGGTCGAGCCGTACGAAGGGAATGAGTTTCCCGCCTGCTGCGTCGGCGTGCGCGAGCGTTCGGTCGTTGGGAACGGTGAACGCGGGCTCGCGGTCGTACTCGTCCATGCAAAACGTGAAGGCATGCGAGAAGCCGTAGCGATCGAGCATGCCGACGAGCTCCTCGTGCCAACCGTTCATCCCGTCGATGTCGTGGCCGAGGTGCGTGTGGACGTCGAAGAGGTAGGCGTCGGTCGGAAGCTCCGTACGGAGCTGTGTGGCGTACGAGTCGACGATGGTACGCGCCTGGTCGAACGGTGTCACGTGCTCAGTCTATGCCGGAGTTTCGGTTGGGCCGGAGTCTTGCCGGAGCGCCTGCCACACCCGTGGCGGCGTCATAGGGAGCTCGTGAATTCGAACGCCCGTGGCGGCGGCCACCGCATTGGAGATCGCAGGTGCAGCGCCTACCACGGGCGCCTCTCCGATTCCCTTGGCGCCAAACGGGCCGTCGGGCGCAGGGACCTCCACGATGAGCGTGTCTATCTCCGGCACGCGTTCCGCTACGGGGATGGCGTAGTCGAGAAATGAGCCCGTGAGCAAGCGACCGTCCTCGTCGTGGTCGAGCCGTTCGAAGAGCGCCCAACCCATTCCCTGTGCCGCGCCGCCGCGCATCTGACCCTCGACGAGCGCTGGGTTGAGTGCACGCCCGACGTCCTGCGCGATCACATGTCGGAGAAGCTCGACCTCGCCAGTGTCGCGGTCCACGCGGACGTGCGAGAGGTGTGCGGCAACCGAGGGCGCCCCTCTGGTCTGCGCCGAGCCGCCGTGTCCCTCGATCGGCTCGTACCGGCCGCCGTACCGGAGAGCCTTGCCAACGATCTCCTCCACCGTGATCGAACGATCGGGCGCGCCGATCGCACGGACGACTCCGTCGACGACCTCGAGGTCGTCGGGTGCGATCTCGAGCTCTTGCGAGGCGGCAGCGAGCACCTTCACGCGCGCGGCCCGTGCGGCGCCCTCGACGGCCTTGCCAACCGTGTACGTGACCTTCGAGCCGCCGCTAGCGCCTGAGTATGGGCCCGTAGCGGTGTCGGCAAAGACGACTCGGACCTTGTTCGGGTCGAGGCCGAAAGCGGCCGCCGCTATCACTGCGAACCCGGTATCCACGCCACTCATGTCGACCGAGGACGTGACGACGGTCATCGTGCCGTCCGTGTCCACGCGGCAGATCGCAGCAGCTGGCTCGTTGCCTCCAGGCCAATAGCCGGCGGCGAAGCCGATGCCCTCGTTCTCCGGCAGCGACGCGCGCGCGCTCCACAACGGGTGCTCGCGTATCCGCTCAAGTACCTCGACTGCTCCGATCGTCGGATACGCGTTGCCGCTGATCCCGATGTCGCCCTCGACCACCGCGTTTCGGAGCCGAATCTCGATGGGGTCGATGCCGAGCTTCTCGGCGAGCTCGTCGAGAAGCGACTCGAGCGCGAACGCTGCTGTCGGGGCTCCCGGAGCGCGATACGCGCCGAAGGTGAAGCGGTTCGTCTGGATCCCGTAGCCGACGATGTCGTGCGCCTCCCAGCGATAGGGGCCGACGAGCAGGGAGGACGTGATGCCCTCGACTCCCCAGCCCGCGTTCGTTCCTCGGTCGACGAGCATGCGCGCTTCGATTCCGGTGAATGTGCCGTCTTTGCGCGCTCCCACACGAAGGTGCGTGACCTGCGCTGACGCCGGGTTCGTGGCCAGGAAGTCCTCGCCGCGGGTGAGGACCAAGCGCACCGGCCGTCGAAGCGCAAGTGTGGCACCGGCCGCGAGCGGCTCGATGAGCGCGAGCTTTCCGCCGAACGAGCCACCGAGCGGCTCCGCAACGACGCGAACTCGGTCGAGCGGAAGGCCGAATGCACGCGCAAGCTCTTTTCGCGACACGAAAGACCCCTGTGTGCCCGTGGAGACGACGAGCGTTCCAGACGGCTCGAGCCACGTCGTCGCGACCTGGGGCTCAAGGTACGCCTGATAGACCCACGGCGTCCGGAACGTCCCGAAGACGACGACCTCGCTCGCATCGAGCGCGGCAGCGGCGTCGCCGTTCTTGCGCTGAACGCGATCGAGGACGTTCGCGGACAACTGCTCCTGCTCCGCGTCCTCCTGCCCATGGTCGACGCCTGCGTGGATCGACTCGAGGTCGCTGCCGCCTTCAGCTTTCTCGACCAGACGGGCGAGAGCTGAACCGGGACGCATTGCATCCTCGAGGTCGACGACTGGAGGGAGCGTCTCGAGCTCGACCATGACGACCTCCGCGCCGTCCTCTGCTGCGGCCTCTGTTTCGGCAACCACCATCGCGACGGGCTGGCCGGCAAAGACGACCTCTTCGCGGGCGAGCGGTTCTGCGGCTCGATCCGTGCCAGTCGTCGCGGTCGGGAGATCGGCGGCGGTGAGTACCGCCACGACGCCCGGGACGGAAAGCGCGTCGTCGCCGTGGATCGCTCGAATCCGGGCATGCGCCTCCGTCGAGAGGACGAGCCGGGCGTGCAAGAGTCCGTGGACATACCCATCGGCTCCGAACTTCGTCGCGCCCGTCACCTTGTCCGGTGCGTCGATCCGTGGCCGCGCGACGCCGATGTGAGCTTCGCTCACGCATCCCCCTTCGTTCGCTCCGCCGCGCGCTCGACGGCTCGCCGCACGAGGACGGACGCAAGCTCGCGACGGTACTCCGCGGATGCGAAGCGGTCTCCGAAGATCTCTGCCGCCTCCAAAGCCTCGTGAGGATCGCCGCTGACGAGCAGGGACGGCTGCCCGGCCACTCCGGTCACGGCGACACGCGAGACTCCGTCGCGCCCCACGAGCGCGGCTGCGCCCGCGAGCGCGAACCCGGAGGCCGGGTGCTCGACGGACACGTATGCGGAGCCGGAGCCCGGCGCCGGGAGCGGTACGACGATGTGCGTGATCAGCTCCTGCGCGCTGAGGGCGGTCGTGAAGGGGCCCGCGAAGAACTCCGCCACACGAAGGTCGCGCTCGCCCTCCGGAGATCGCAGCTGCAGCGTCGCTCCGAGCGCGAGGAGGACGGCGGGCATGTCTGACGCTGGATCCGCGTGCGCAAGGCTTCCGCCCACGGTTCCTCGGTTTCGCACCTGGAGATCGCCGATCCCGCGCACACACTCGCCGATGGCCGCCAGGGCCGGGCGTTCCAGCTCACGAGCGTCCAACAGCTCGTCCCACGTCGTGAGCGCACCCACGTGGAGCTCGTCGCCACGGACATCGATGCCCCGCAGCTCGAGTTGCGAGATGTCCACGACCAGGGACGGCCTGGCGATCCGCAGCTTCATCACGGGGATCAGCGATTGGCCTCCGGCGAGGATCTTTGAGTCCGGCTCGGCGAGCAGCTGGAATGCGTGTTCGAGAGACGTGGCGCGCGCATACCGGACGGGCGCGGGGATCATCGACCCACGCTTCCCCGCATCTCGGCACCGGCCGCGCGGATCGACTCGACGATCGTTTCGTAGCCCGTGCAGCGACAGAAGTTCCCGCGAAGGGAGTGGCGGATCGTGTCGTCGGACGGGTCGGGATCGCGCGAGAGCAGGTCGGTCGCCGTGAGGATCAGCCCGGGCGTGCAGAAGCCGCACTGGAGACCGTGGTTCTCGACGAACGAGCGCTGGATCGGATGCATCTCGCCATCGGACGCAAGGCTCTCGATCGTCGTGATCTCCGCGCCCTCGGCTTGAAGAGCGAGCAGGGTGCAGCTCTTCACCGCGCGTCCGTCGAGAAGGACGGTGCAGGCGCCGCACTGGCTCGTGTCGCACCCGATGTGCGCTCCAGTCAACCCGAGGCCGTCTCGAAGCGCGTGCACGAGCAGGGTCCGTGGTTCGACATCGAGCGAGCGTCGCTCTCCGTTGACGACGAGCTGCAGGGGCTCAAGCACCCGTTGGAAGCGCAGCGAGCTTCTCGCGCAGGTACGCGAGGTACGGCTGCGGGTCGATCGTCGGCGAGCCCGTGAGGCGCTCGATCGTCTCCTTGGGCGTCAGCTTGCGGCCGAGTGAGTAGAGGTTGTCGCGGAGCCAGGCGGAGAGTGTCTCGAGGTCGCCG
>JAOUHF010000184.1 GCA_029865325.1 Thermoleophilia bacterium | reverse complement strand
GACGCCAGCGACCCTGCGTCGGCCGCGCAGGTGCTGAAGCTCGACCCAGCCTTCGTGCGCACGATCGACCGCACGGGCGGAACCGTCCTGCACACTTCACGGACCAATCCGGGTCGAGTCAGCTCGGACCAGGCGCCGGCCGCGCTTCGGGATCAGGTGACCGGCGAAGGCCCGTTCGACTTCACCGATCACGTCCTGCGTACGATCGAGCAGCTTGGGATCCACGCGCTCGTGCCGATCGGCGGGGACGACACGCTCTCCTATGCGCTGCGGCTCCACGACGAAGGGATGCCGGTCATCGCGATCCCGAAGACGATGGACAACGACGTCCACGGAACCGACTACTGCATCGGGTTCTCGACAGCGGTTACGCGCGGCGTTCAGTTCATCCACAACCTCCGAACGAGCGCGGGGAGCCACGAGCGCCTCGCGGTCATCGAGCTGTTCGGGCGCTATTCGGGTGAGACCTCGTTGGTCACGGCGTACCTCGCCGGAGTGGACCGCGCGGTGATCTCGGAGGTTCCGTTCGATCCCAACCGGTTGAGCGATCTCCTGGTCGCCGACAAGCGGTCGAACCCGTCCCGCTATGCGATGGTCACCATCTCCGAGGGCGCGACGGTCGCGAGCGGTGAGCTCATGGTCACGGGAGACGCCGACGCCTACGGCCACCGCAAACTCGGCGGGATCGGCCAGCTCCTCGGCGAGGCGCTCCACGAGCGCACGGGCGAGGACATCATCTACCAGCAGCTCGCTTACCTCATGCGCTCCGGAAGCCCGGACTCCCTCGATCTCATGGTGGCCATGAACTTCGCAGTCATGGCTGCCGACCTCGCGCTCGAGCGCGAGAGCGGCCGGATGGTCTCGCTCCGCAACGGCACGTACACGACCGTCCCGATCACCGCGATGCGCGAGGGAGTCAAGCGCGTCGACGTGGACGAGCTGTACGACGCCGAGGAGTACCGGCCCAAGGTCCGTCACGTCCTCGGCAAGCCGATGTTCCTCTATTGAGCATCTTCGGCGTCCTCACCGGCGGCGGCGACTGCCCAGGGCTGAACGCGGCGATACGCGCGGTCACGCGCAGGCTCATGGCAGACGATCACGACGTCGTCGGTATCCGGAACGGCTGGCGCGGACTCGTCGGCGACTCGATCGTGCCGCTCACGCGGGGTGCCGTCGCCGGGATCCTCCCGCGCGGCGGGACGATTCTCGGAACGTCGGGATACAACCCGTTTCGCGAGGAGCCGGGTGTGCAGGCCCTCCTCGCAAAGACCGCAGCGCTGAAGATCGACGGAGTCGTCGCGATCGGAGGCGAAGGCACTCTGATCGTCGCGCGGCGCCTCCACGACGAGCACGCTTATCCCGTCGTCGGTGTACCGAAGACCATCGACAACGATCTCGCGGGAACCGACGTCACGATCGGCTTCGACACAGCCGTCCAAACCTGCACCGAGGCGATCGATCGGCTGCACACGACGGCGGAATCGCACAACCGGGTCATGGTCGTCGAGGTGATGGGGCGCAACACCGGCTGGATCGCGACTGCCAGCGGCATCGCCGGTGGCGCGGACGTCATCCTCGTGCCGGAGGCACCCACGGCCATCGAGGAAGCGTGCGACCACATTCGGCGTCGCCACGACCACGGGCGGGACTTCTCGATCGTCGTCGTCGCCGAGGGCTACCGGTTGACCCACCGCTCGGGAGAGCAGGATGCGCCTGTCATCCAGGACCGGGATCGGTATGGGTATGCGCGACTCGGTGGCATCGGGCAAGCCGTTGCCGACGCGATCGAGCGACTCACCGACTTCGAGACTCGCGTGACCGTTCTCGGGCACACCCAGCGGGGCGGCACACCAACCGCTCGCGATCGGCTCCTTGCAACACGCCTCGGGCTCAAGGCTGCGGAGCTCGCCTTGGCCGGGACGTGGGGTCGGATGGCCGCGGTCCACGGCAACGAGATATCGGATGTCTCACTCGAGGAGGCGACCGCGTCTCACCGGCCCGCGCCGTCCGGCTGGATCGAGGCGGGGCGCATCGTCGCCTGAAACCCGAACGCACCGCCGCGTTCCGTTGTACCCTCCTCGAATCGGAACAAACTTCCGCGACTAGGGCCAGCGGTCAAGTCCGTGCGGCCGTGCGGCCACGAGAGAGGAAGGGCGATGATGAAGAGTCGACCTGCAGTGCTCGCAGTGCTAACGCTCATGCTGACACTCGCGTTCAGCGTCTCTGCGTGCGGAGGAAGCGACGAGAGCGCGAACGACCTGCTGGCGTCGATCGAGGAGAAGGGTGTGCTCACCGTCTCGACCGACCCCGCGTACCCACCCCAGTCGGAGCTGAACGAGGACACGAATCAGTACGAGGGCTTCGACATCGACGTCGCCACCGAGATCGCGAAGCGGATGGGTGTCGAGATCGCGTGGGAGGCGCCCAACTGGGACACGATCATCTCCGGAAACTGGAACGGT
>JAOUHF010000104.1 GCA_029865325.1 Thermoleophilia bacterium | reverse complement strand
CTGCGGTGCCCGATCGTGACCTCAGCGGGATGCGCAAACCCGCATTACTACGTACCCTGACCATCCCTAGCCTCGTCTTCCCGTAATCGACAAGCTGGGGGTCACTGGTTCGAGCCCAGTACCGCCCATTTTGATCCGCTCGGCTGAGCGAGCGGGGGCGTTATCGGCCCCCGCTCTGGTTCAGCATGTCAGCAGGTGATTGCGTCTGCCTCGTCCCGCAACGGAACCCCTGGTGGCGCCAAGTACGTGACCGAGAGCTCGAGATCCGCGCTGATCGACGGATTAAGGGCGTTGTGGACATGCCCGGCTCCCTCATCGACATACACCTGCCCGGCGGTGTAGTCCTTGTACGAGCAGTCAGTTTGCACACTCCGGAAGGTGCCGCTCTTCACGATGACGAGGACTGGGCCTGGGTGGCTGTGCCAGCCGACGAAGCCACCCGGTTTGATCGTGAACACCTGGCTGGCGACGCGAAGATCGCCCTTCGTATGGAAGTTGATGAAGCCCGCTATGTTGAGGTTGAACTTGCCGGTGACGGTTCCGCTAACCGGAGTCGAAGCGGTGACGAATCCGGGCGGGCCTGGCGGACTCGCCAAGGCTACCGTGGTCAGCCCGACCACCAGCACCACTGCCGCCAGCACGATGGCAGTGATCGCCACCCAACGGGATTTCCGACGCATGTTTCTCCCCCTTCCGTATTTCGACACGGGCCAGTCGCGCGACTCGACCCCCTCAGATCGGGAATCGTGCGCATAGTCGCAAGCTGAAGTCAATAGTGCGACACCGCTTGTGCGCTGAAGGAGTGGACCGCGGCCGAGGAGGCAAGGATCCGCTCGCTCGTGAAGCGAGCGGTGAGCTGAGGGCCGAGGTCGCCAACCGACCGGTCGCGCCGGGGCAGGAGTAACGCGTCGGACGGGCGTCTCAGCGCTGGGCGTCGTCGCTCGACTCGATCCGCGCCTGCAGGCGCGTGCCGTAGCCGACGACGAAGCAGAGCAGAAGGACTGCCAGTGCCGCAACTGGCCAGATCATCGTGCTTCTATCGGCGTCGGACGAGGCCGCGCGTATCCCCCGACCGGCTATCGCCTCACGGGCAGGAGATCGTGCCGCTCGTGATCCGGAAGTTGTCGTACGCGACGCGCACCTCCGTCGGGAATGGCGCGAGGTTCGTGAACACATTGAGGCTGGCGGCCTGGCTCGTCGGCGGACTGTAGGGGTCGCTCGTGAATGACCATGAGACTCCGCCGACGCGCGACGCCGTAGTCGTCGTGATGCCTCCGGCAGTCCTGCGCGTCAGCCGTAGCGTCCCCGCCGGCAAGGCGCCGGCGACGAAGCTGTTGCTGCCGGGGAAGTGGCTGAACGTTCCGCGGCCGTCGACAAACATGCCGTGCACCCCGCTGCGGCCCGTGCCGGTGAACTCCGTGGCATCGAACCCGATGTTCGTCCGCTCGGTTGGAAGTGTGCCCGAGAGGAGCTGGTAGTCGACCTGCATGTCGAAGTCGCCTGGAAGCCGGCAGATCATGTTGGCGAAGGCGTTGGCGTAGCCGTCCGGGCCGAGGCCTGTGCCCGAGGGAAGCGTGACCTCGAGCCGCCCGTTGGCCTGGGCGATCGTCGGGCCGGTGCCCGCCGTACCCACAGACCAGAACGCGCTCGGCTGGGCTCCTGAGAACGTGTCGACGAATCCGCTCACGATGCCGGTCGGCGCGGACACGGCGAGTGCGCTGGCCGACCCGCTCCGCGCCGTCACCGCGACCCGGAGGGTCGAGGAGAGGTCGGCGACAGCGACCGGGTACGTTGGGCCGCTCGCGCCCGGAATGCTCGAGCACGGCGTCCCGATGGCGCCGCAACGCTGCCACTGGTACGCGAAGCCTGCGGGGTTGCCCGACCACGTGCCCGGTGTCGCAGTGAGCGTCTCGCCCGCGACCGGCGACCCCGAGATAGCGGGCAGCGCAGTGTTCTTCGGCGCGAGCTGTGCCTGCATGCGGGCTACCATGATCTTGGCGAGCCGGGTCATCACCGGCACGCCGACGGGTCGTCCGGGCTCTCCCACTGCGATGACGATGCCGAGCACCTGCTCGACGCGGAACAGCGCTAAGTGCACGTCCGCACGGAGGCCAAGCACGTCGAGCGCCATCGGGAGGTCGAGCGAGTCGCGGCCGACGCCCAGCCCGCGAAGCTTCCCGACCCGGATGCTCGCGAAGGACTCGCCGCCGCCGAGCTCTTCCTGGATCACGGCTTCGAAGAGCCTGCGTCCCTCCTTCGTGCTCAAGAGGGATCTGAGCTCACGATAGAACCGCGTCGTCGAGGGGACGCTGACGCCGATCTCGGCCTCGGTCGAAACGAACAGCAGCGGGGTCGACCCGGTTCGCGCGTCCTCGAACTCGCGCTCGTACGAGATGACTGACGGGAAGTCGCGGTCCTTGTAGTAGCGCTGGAGCGTCACTCTCGCGCGGCCGAGGTCGGCGCTCGTCAGCACCATCGCCTTCGGATTGGGCGTGCCCGGCGGTGGGCGGATCGTGGTCGTGGCCGAGAGCTCGGTTGGGGCAGCGACGGTCAGGACGGCCGCACCGAGCACGGTACTCGCGAGCACCTGACGTCGCCGAGCAGGCACATTCCGACCATACGAAGCGGGCGCCCACCGGTCAAGCGCTCCAGCCCGTTCGAGGCGGTTAGGTTGCGCATGATGAGAATCCGCGCCGCAGTGCTCGAGGAGTTTGGCCAGCCGCTCGTCGTCCAGGAGCTCGATCTCGCCGAGCCGAAGGCGGGCGAGGTGCTCGTGCGGCTCGCTGCCTGCGGGGTCTGTCACACGGATCTCTACACCGCCTCCGGCGCCGATCCGACCGGATACGCGCCGTGCGTGCTCGGCCACGAGGGTGCGGGAGTCGTCGAGCGCGTCGGCCCTGGTGTGACCCTCGTTGGCGTAGGCGACCACGTCATCACGCTGTTCGCCCCCGAGTGCGGCGAGTGCGTCCACTGCCGCAGCGGGCGGACGAACCGCTGCACGGCGATCCGGGACATGCAGGGGCAGGGGTATCTCCCCGATGGCACGGCACGGCTCTCGCGTGGCGGGGAGCCGATTCGCCATTTCATGGGCACGTCGACGTTCGCCGAGTACACCGTGATGCCGGAGATCGCGCTCGCGAAGGTCTCGCCAGAAGCGCCGCTCGAGGGGTGCGCGCCGTTCGCCTGCGGGCTCGCCACCGGGATCGGGGCGGCGCTGTACACGGCCCGGGTTGAACCAGGCTCGACATGCGCCGTCTTCGGGTGTGGGCTCGTCGGGCTAGGCGCGGTCATCGGCGCTCGACTCGCGGGAGCAGAGCGGATCATTGCGATCGACCTCTCTGAGGGTCGGCTGGCGCTGGCCCGGCATCACGGCGCAACCGACACGCGGGTGGCCGGGGCGGGCGTCGTCGACTGGATCCGCGAGGAGACGGGCGGCTTCGGCGTCGACTACACGTTCGAGGCGACCGGAAACGTTCAGGTCATGCGCCAGGCGGTCGACGCTGCCCGCGAGGCGTGGGGTCTCGCGACCATGATCGGCGTTGCCGGCAGGGGAGAGACGCTCGACATCGTCCCGCGGCTGCTCATCACCGGTCGGCGGGTGACCGGGTCTTCGTTCGGTGGGGTCAAAGGACGGACGCAGGTGCCCGAGCTCGTCGAGCGCTGGCTCGCTGGTGACATAGACGTCGAGTCGCTCTTAAGCCACCGGCTCACGCTCGACGAGGTGAACCGCGGTTTCGAGCTCATGGAAGCCCAGGACGGTATCCGTAGCGTGATCGTCTTCGATCAGTAGAAGCTTGCGCAGGGCGCGGGGCGCATCTACCCTGACGCGGACGTGCGATCGTCCACCCGCCCCGGAATCGTGCTTGCGATCGCTGTCGCCGTCGTTGCCCTTCCGACGATTGCGTCCGGAGCGCTCTCCGGAGCATCCACACTTGCAGCGGCGGCTTCCAACACGACGTCGTACCAAGACTCGTCGGGCGAGAACCCGGCCGCGCCCGACATCACCACGCTTACCGTGTCGAACAACGACGTGAGCGTGATCTCGTTCAAGATCAACATCCCGAACCGGCCGCAGCTGACACAGGACATGCTCTTCCTCCTCTTCGCCGATACGGATGCGAACCCGCAGACTGGTGATCCGGAGTCATTGGGAGCCGACTACGTCATTCAGGTCTTCGGGGGAGAGGCAGCCCTTTTCAGATGGGATGGGAGCGACTTCACACGGCGAGCGGGTGATCCGCCCGCGACATCGCTGATCTTCGCGTACCAAAGCGGACTTACGATCACCATCAGCGCTGCGGAGCTCGGCAACACGAAGCGTTTCGGCTTCGCCGCGATCGTGATCGGCGGCGTCGCGATCGACCCGGTTACCAGCGACCTCGACTTCACGAACTCCGTGAGCGACGTCGCGCCGGCTGCTGGGGCGGGCCTCTACCAGTACGAGGTCAAGATCACCCCGCCGACGCTGGTGGTCAGGAAACTCGCTCCGACCCCCGCAAAGCCGACTGCCGGAAAGGCGTTCACGCTCCGACTCGTCGCCGCTCGCTCCGATACGGGTGCCGTCGTCCAGAACGGCAAGGTCTCGTGCGTCGGCCGGGTCGGGAACGCGAGGCTCAAGGCGCAGGTACAGCGTGTAGTGGCAGGCGCCGCGACGTGCACGTGGAAGATCCCTGCCAAAGCGAAGCGCAAGACCTTCCGAGGCTCGGTGGCGGTCGTGTTCGAAGGCCTCAAGGCGTCGCAGGGCTACGCCTCGAAGGTCCGCTAGCAACGCGCCGGTGCGACGCTTCGCGGTTCTCGCCTGCGTCGTAGCTCTCGTCGTCTTCACCGGGACGGCCTCGGGCGCGCTTGACCGCACGCCCCGCAGCGTCATCCAGAACGCGCTTGCCAAGGTTCGCCCTGCGCCCGATATCGCCGGGCCGTCAGGGAATGGCGCCACAGCTCGGGTCATCGTCACCCTGGACGATCCGCCGCTCGCAGCAGCGGCGTTCGCACGGCGATTCGCCGGATTCGGGCCGAACCGCAAGCTCAACCTGCGCAGCGCGTTCTCCCAGAGCTACCTTGCGAGCCTCGAGGCTGCTCAGGCCCGGGAGATCGCGAGCCTACGTCGGGACATTCCCGAGGCGCGGGTATCGCGCCGATATCAGCTTCTGGTCAACGGCTTCGCGGTAAGCGTCCCGTACGCGCGCCTCCCCGAGCTTCTCGACGTCGAAAGCGCGCACCGTGTGTATCCGAGTCTGCGCTACACGCTCTCGATGAATCGCGGCCCGGGCGTCATCGGCGCTCCGCAGTTCGCCGGTCTGACCGGAGCGAAGGGCGACGGCGTGAAGGTCGCCGTGGTCGACGACGGCGTGGATCACGAGCATCCGTTCCTCGACCCGACCGGGTTCTCGTACCCGCCAGGGTTCCCGAAGGGGCCGGGCGGCGGAACGACTCCGAAGGTCATCGTGGCGCGCGGCTTCGCGGGGCCGGGGGCAAACAGCGCGCCGCTCGACCGTGACAACTCGTTTCACGGGACGTTTGTCGCCGGCGTCATCGCCGGTGTCCCTACGGACGTCGAGGCGGGGCGCATCGGCTTTTGCGGCGAGGCTGAGGGCGGGTGCCATCCCGCAGTCGACGACCTCGCCGGTGTCGCGCCGCGCGCCTACATCGGGAACTATCGCGTCTTCAACGTTCCGGCCCCCTCACCGCTCAGCGGCTGCTGCTCGGCGAACAGCCCGGAGATCGTCGCCGCGTTCGAGGCTGCCGTACGCGACGGGATGGATGTGATCAACTTCTCGGGCGGAGGGCCGCAGGCAGATCCCCGCACAGACATCCTCATTCAGGCGGTTGCGAACGTCGCCCGCGCGGGCGTCGTCCCGGTGATCTCGGCGGGCAACGATCGCGACTTCTTCGGGCTCGGCACCGCGGGCTCGCCTGCCACGGCGCCCGACGCCATCAGCGTAGGAGCGACGGCCAACGCGCACGTTTTCGGCGCGTCGATCTCCGTGGTCTCGCCTTCCGGGGTCGCGAGGATCCCCTTCGTCCCGTCCGACAACATCCCGCTGTCTTGGATCTCGACGAATCAGCGGCTCGTCGACGTCGGCTCGATCGGCGGGGTTGGTCGGCAGCTCTGTGACGCCGCACCTGACGGATCGCTTCGCGGGGCGATCGCGCTCGTCAGCCGCGGGGGCTGTCCATACAGCCTGAAGTCCACGCGAGCACGCGACGCGGGAGCGACGGGGATGGTGATCGCCGAGAATCGGCCCGGCGATCCGACCTTCGCGCTCTTCTCTATCGCCGGTGGGACGATCTCGGATCTGGACGGCTCGCGCCTCAGGGCTGCCGCCGCGGGAGCCGGCGGCGCCGTGACGGTGCGCTTCAGTCGCGAAATCCTCGAGGTGCCGACGACGTGGGCGGGTGTTCCGACGAGCTTCACGTCCTCCGGCCTCACACCTTTCGGTCATGCCTTGAAGCCCGACGTCACGGCGCCCGGAGCCCAAATTCTCTCGTCGACGCTTCCCGAGTTTGCGGGGGACGAGTACGCGGTCCTCGACGGCACCAGCTTCTCCGCTCCGCACGTTTCGGGGGCCGCAGCGTTGCTCGTCCAGCGCCACCCGTCCTGGACGTCACCGCAAGTCAAGTCCGCGCTCATGTCGACCGCCGGCCCGGCGTTCGGCGACACGTCCCTGACCCAGGAGGCATCCGTTCTCGTGCAGGGAGCCGGGCTCGTGCGCGTGGGCTCCGCCGACCGACCGCTGATCTTCACCGATCCGCAATCGCTGTCGTTCGGCTATCTCCCCGCGAACGCGGCCAGCCCGTCGAGCAAGGCGGTCTCGGTGACCGTCTCCGACGCGGGTGACGGCGCCGGCACGTGGGCGACGGAGATCCAGGCCCAGGTGGCGTCGAGGGGCGCGACCGTGGAGGCTGCCCCGGTCACACTCGCGCCCAGCGGATCGGCAGTTGTGCAGATCGTCGCGCGGGCGGGGGCGAACGCGGTCGCGGGAGACAACTTCGGGTTCGTCCTGCTTCGGCGTGGGGGGGACGTGCGACGGATCCCGTACGCGTTCTCCGTGACGCGATCGTCCCTCACTGGAGCGCCCGTCACTCCACTGAAGACACTGCAGTCGGGTGACACGCGCGTCGGCGAGGATCGTGCGAGTGTGTATCGCTGGCCGACGTCGCCGTTCTCGATCCTCGGGATCTTCGGCGTCGACCCGTCGGTGAACGACGACGGCAAGGAGAAGATCTACTCGCTCGACATCGCGAAGCAAGCGGTCAACGCGGGTGTCGTGGTGGTTCGACCGACGACGAAGCTGAACGCTTCGATCACGGCGTTGCTGAGCTCGAACCAGCCGATCCATCCGTGGTTCCTCGGCTCGCTCGACGAAAACGACGTGCTCGGCTATGCGGGCATCCCCGTGAACGTGAACGGGTCCCTCCCCGACTTCCTCTACAGCATCGGGGCCGCCGGAGGCGTCTTCCTGCCGCCGGGGCGCTACTACGTCTCGGTCGACTCGGGCCGCGACCTGTTCACGGGTCGCCCCCTCGCCGGTCCATACGTCCTCCGCTCGTGGGTGAACGACGTGAAGCCGCCCGTAGTCAAAGTGCTCACGACCAAGATCTCGAGCGGACGGCCGACGATCGTCGCGAGGATCGCGGATGCGAAGTCCGGCGTCGACCCGCACGCGCTCCAGCTCTACTTCGGGCCAACGACTCGCCGGACCTCGGTCGGGGCGACTCTCTACGACCCGACGACCGGAATCGCCGCGTTCTCGATCCCCCGCGAGGCGCTTCCCCTCGACGAAGGGGCGCAGTTCATGCAGCTTGTCGCATCCGACTTCCAGGAGGCGAAGAACATCAATACGGAGAGCGACAGTCCTTTGCCGAACACGCGGTTCCTGGGCGTGCGGGCGGAGGCCGTGAACGGACCGACCATCACCTGGATCACCCCGCAGAAGGGCAGGTGCCTGACGCCACGGCAGAAGCTCCTCGTGGTCGCGAACGACACGGTCGCCATCTCCTCCGTCGGGTTCTTCGACGGGAAGCGACAGATCGGCCGGGTGCGCAAGAACGTCGCCGGGCTCTACGAGATGACGTGGCGCACGAGCGGGAGGAAGAAAGGCGCGCACGTGCTCACCGCCACGGTCTCGGATGCCCGCGGCCGTGAGGCCGAT
>JAOUHF010000016.1 GCA_029865325.1 Thermoleophilia bacterium | reverse complement strand
TGTGCGCCTGCGAGCGCCTCCTGACTCTTGAGGGTCAGCTTGCTGAAGTCCATGTCATCTCCTCGAAGCCGGGGGCTGCGCCGACCGATAGAGCACGACCTCGCGCCTGTACGACCGATGCACCGAAGCGATCTCGGCGCGGAGCTCACGCTCCAGCCGCTCCATCCGGACGCGCGCTCGGCTGAGCTCGTCCTGCAGCCGAAGCACATGCTCGACGCCGGCGAGATTGAGGCCGAGCTCGGTCGTGAGCCGATGGATGAGCTGGAGGCGCTCGACGTCCCCGTCCGAGTACAGGCGCGTACCGCCCGGCGTGCGTCCAGGTCGCACAAGACCCTTGTTCTCGTAGAGCCGAAGCGTCTGGGGATGCATGCCCACGAGCTCGGCAGCCACAGAGATCATGTAGCGCGGGCGGTCGGGCATCAGAGGCGCACCCCTTGCCAGCCGCGCTTTCCGGCGATTCCGACGGCCACGAGCGTGATACCGATCGGCACACCGACGATCTGCGGCCAGCCACCGTCGGCAAAGACCAGCTCGTAGATGTTGATAAGGACGAATATGACTCCCAGAGCAACAGCCCCCCGCCACCACTTACGCGCCGGCGTGGTCATGGCGCGAACACCTGCTCACGAGGGTTCTCGCGCGACACCTTCTGGTACCCCTCGAGCGCATCACGCTCGGCCTTCGTCAGCTTCTTGGGAATCGTCACCTTCACGCGTGCGAGCAGATCGCCTCGCCCGCTCCCCTTGAGATGCGGCGCTCCGTGGCCCTTCACTCGCAGGAGCCTTCCGCTCTCCGTCCCCGCCGGGACCTTGAGCGAAACGGAGCCGTCCGGAGTCGGAATCTGGACGCTGGCCCCGAGCGCAACTTCCGCAAAGGTCACCGGCACGTCGAGAACGAGATCGGCACCGCGCCTCTCGAACAGGGGTGACGGCTCGACGTCGACAACCACGTAGAGGTCGCCCGCCGGACCGCCGCTGCGGCCCGCCTCGCCCTTCCCTTTGAGCCTGACGCGCGTGCCGCTCCGGGCTCCTGGCGGAACCTTGACGGCGTACTTCTTCATGGTTCGCTCACGCCCCGCGCCGCGACAGTGCCGGCACGGCTTCTCGACGATCGAGCCGTTCCCCTGGCACCTGGGGCACGGCTGCGAGAACGCGAACAATCCCTGCGCATCGGACACGACGCCGCGCCCCGCGCACTGCGGACAGACGACTGGGGAAGTCCCCGGCTCGGCACCCGTGCCATGGCAGACGGAGCACGCGGTCTCGGCTTCGACCGGGACACGCACCTGAATGCCTCTAAGCGAGTCCTCGAAGGAGATCCTCACGTGCGTCTCGAGGTCGTCGCCTCGAATCGGCTGTCGGCCGCCCCGCTGCCGAGCGCCACTACCGAACATGCCTCCGAGCAAGTCTCCCAGGTCGCCGAGGTTGAACTCTTCGAACCGAGCGCCACCCGTGTCGGCGCCGCCCGGGAAACCGCGACCACCTGTCGAGCCGAACGTATCGTAGGCGCGACGCTTTTCGGGGTCGGAGAGCACGTCGTAGGCCGACTGCGCCTCCTTGAACTGCTCCTCCGCGCTGGCGTCGTCCGGGTTGCGATCGGGGTGGTGCTGACGGGCGAGCTTCCGATACGCCTTCTTGATCTCGTCGTCGGAGGCGTTCTTCGCGACACCGAGCACCTCGTACGGGCTACGCGTCATTCGGCGATGATCACCTTGGCAGGCCTGACGACCTTGTCGCCGAGCCGATACCCGCGCTGGACGACCTCCAGCACCGCGCCGGATTCCCCGTCGCCGTGAGGCCGCGCGAGGAGCGCCTCGTGGACGTGAGGATCGAACGCTCCGTCGGTATCGATCTCGACGAGCCCCTCCTTCACGAGTGCCATGCGCAGCGACTGCTCGACGAGCTTCACGCCGCCGACGAGTGCCGCCTCCTCGTGACGCTCGGCCGCCTCGAGCGCCCGTTCGAGGTCGTCGAGAACGGGAAGCAGCTCGCGGACGAGCCGCTCGTGGGCGTGCGCGACCAGACGTTCCTGGTCGCGCGCCGCTCGCTTGCGGTAGTTCTCGAACTCTGCTGCGAGCCGCTGGAGGTCGGCGAGGTACTCATCGCGCTCGGCCGCCAGCTGGGCCATGGGGTCGACGTCTGGGGTCGGGCCCGCTTCGTCCGACCCCTCGGCCTCTGGAGTCAGACCCGTGGGATCTGACTCCTCTTCCACTGTGGCGTCAAGGTGTTCGCCGCTCACGACTTCGCGGCCTCTTCCTCGTCGATCACCTCGAAGTCGGCGTCCTCGACGACTTCGTTGTCACCGGCGCTGCCGTTCCCGGAGGGTTGCGAGGTCGCTTGCGCAGAGGCCTGTGCGTAGATCGCGTCGGCGAGCGATCGGGCTGCCGTCTCGAGCGCCTCGGTCTTCGCGCGGATGTCAGTGACGTCGCTGCCCTCGACCGCCTGCTTCAGCTCCATGATCCGACCTTCGATCGTGGACGCCTCTGCCTCCTCGACCTTGTCTCGGTGCTCCGCGAGCGTGCGCTCGGTCTGGTACGCGAGCTGCTCCCCCGCGTTTCGCGCGTCGGCAAGTTCGTGCAGCCGGTGAGCCTCCTCCGCGTGCGACTCGGCCTCGGAGATCATCCGCTCGACGTCGTCGCCGGAGAGGCCGGAGCCTCCCTCGATGCGGATCTGCTGCTCGTTACCCGTGCCCAGATCCTTGGCCGACACGTTGATGATCCCGTTGGCGTCGATGTCGAACGAGACCTCGATCTGCGGCATCCCGCGCATCGCCGGCGGGATCCCGACGAGCTGGAACTTCCCGAGCGTCTTGTTGAACGCCACCATCTCGGACTCACCCTGACCGACGTGGATCTCGACCGAAGGCTGGTTGTCCTCGGCAGTCGTGAACGTCTCGGACTTGCGGGTCGGGATGGTCGTGTTTCGCTCGATCAGCTTCGTGAAGACGCCGCCTCTGGTCTCGATCCCGAGCGAGAGCGGGGTCACGTCGAGCAGGAGCACGTCCTTGACCTCGCCCTTGAGCACGCCGGCCTGGATGGCGGCGCCGACGGCGACGACCTCATCCGGGTTCACACCCTTGTGCGGGTCCTTGCCGATGAGCGCCTTGACCTTCTCCTGCACCGACGGCATGCGCGTCATTCCCCCGACGAGGACGACGTGCTCGATGTCGGCTGCGGTGAGGCCCGCATCGGCGATGGCCTGCTTCGTCGGCGCGACCGTGCGCTCGAGGAGAGCGTGCGTGAGCTCGTCGAGCTTCGCCCGCGTGAGCTGGAGATCGAGATGCTTCGGCCCTTCGGGAGTGGCGGTGACGAAGGGGAGGTTGATCTGCGTCGTCATCGTCGACGAGAGCTCGATCTTGGCCTTCTCGGACGCCTCGTACAGCCGCTGGAGCGCCATCGGGTCCTGGCCGAGGTCGATTCCCTGGTCGCGCTTGAACTCCGCGATCATCCAGTCGACGATCGCCTTGTCGAAGTTGTCGCCGCCGAGGTGGTTGTCACCGTTCGTCGCCTTGACCTCGAAGACCCCGTCGCCGAGATCGAGAACGGACACATCGAAGGTGCCGCCACCGAGGTCGAAGACGAGGATGGTCTGCTCGGCACCCTCCTTGTCGAGGCCGTACGCGAGTGCGGCTGCCGTCGGCTCGTTGATGATCCGCAGGACGTTGAGCCCGGCGACCTTTCCTGCGTCTTTGGTCGCCTCGCGCTGGGCGTTGTTGAAGTACGCCGGAACCGTGACGACGGCGTCGGTGACCGACTCGCCGAGGTACGCCTCCGCGTCGTGCTTGAGCTTCTGCAGGATCATCGCCGAGATCTCCGGCGGGGCGTACTCCGTGCCCTCGGCCGCAACGCGCACGTCGTCGTTCGAGCCCTTGGCGACCTCGTACGGGACGATCTTCATCTCCTCCGAGACCTCTTCGAACTTGCGCCCCATGAACCGCTTGATCGAGAAGATCGTGTTCTGCGGGTTCGTGACCTGCTGGCGCTTTGCGGGAGCGCCGACGAGCCGCTGTCCGTCACGCCCGAAGGCGACAACGGACGGCGTCGTGCGCCCGCCCTCGGCGTTCGGGATGACGGTGGGCTCGGATCCCTCGAGCACGGCCATGCACGAGTTGGTCGTGCCGAGATCGATTCCGATGGTCTTTGCCATGGTCTCTCCTCTTTCTTGAGTCTAGGAACGAATGAAAATCTTAGTCGCACCGTAGCAGATCAGCGGCGAAGGAGAACTGAAGCGCCTCCAGAACCCCTTCGCGGTGAGGCTGTTCTCGGAGCGCCGGATTGCGAGGATGGAGCGCGCGGCGACCACAGGCCGTGTCATCCCCTACCTCGCCGTCTTCACGGTTCTCGTGACGCTAGGCGCTGCCGTCTTCGTCGAGGTGTTCTCGCCGAGGAGCTTCGACTCGTTCGGAGACGCGTTGTGGTGGGCGGCCCAGACGGTGACGACCGTTGGTTACGGCGACGAGGTGCCTCAGACGGACGGGGGGCGGCTCGCCGCGGTCTTCGTGATGGTGTTCGGCGTGGCATTGATTTCCCTCGTTACCGCGATCGTCACGTCGGGATTCGTCGCCCGTGCACAGCGCGTGCAGCAGAAGGGCGAGCTTGCCGAGCATCCGCCCGTGCACGAGTCACTCGCTCGGATCGAGGACCGCCTCGAGCGCATTGAACAACGCCTGCGCGGCTAGCGGTACACGCCGATCAGCACCCCGCCGGCAACGACGAGCGCAGCGCCCGCGATCAGCCGCAGCCCGACGCGCTCGGATTGACGAAGCACGAGCCACGAGAGAGTCACGCCCCAGAGCGACTCGGTCGCAACGATCGGCGAGACCACCGACACACGCCCGCGGTAGAAGGCTTCGAAGAGAAGGACATAGGAGACGCCGTAGCAAAGCGCGGCGGGCAGGAAGGCGACCGCGGCTCGACGGGTGAGCGGCGCATGGCTCACGGCGACGAAGCAGCCCGTCAAGGCAGCCCCGGCAAGCACCGTGACGAAGGCGGCCAGGCCGGGCTCGACATCGGTCGCCTCTGTTCCGAGCCAACGGATGACGTTGTCCCTGGTCGCAAACGCAACCGTCGCGCCGATTGCGACGACGAGGCCGAGCCGCCGGAAGTGGTCGGGTCGCGCACGCTCGCTCACGAGCAGGATTCCGCCTGCGACGATCAGGGCGGCACCGACGATGAGCCCCGCGACGAGCGGCTCGTCGAGGAACACGAGGGCGATCGCGACCGCGAACAGCGGCGCGGTGCCGACCGCGACGGAGGTTCGCGAGGCGCCGGCATCGCGAACCGCGAACGTGAACAGGATCTGTGAGATGCCTGGAGCGAGCAACCCCGCCAGGAGGAACGGCCACGCGCCGGCGACATCCCACTCGCCGCGGGCAGCAGCCCAGATGGCCGTGACTGCCAGCGCGGGCAGGATCGTAAAGAGCGTGCCAGCCTCGGGCGCTACCCCGCTCCTCAGAGCGATCCTGACGAACACCGTCATGGCGCCGAAGAGAAACGCCGAGAGCGCTCCGAGGACGATCGGCGTCACGTGCGCACTGTGCCTCGCCGCGAGAACCGGCGCAGCGTCGCGGCCGCCGCGGGCTCTGCGAGGACGATCCCGGTCATCATCACGGCGCACCCGACCCAGCCGACCCACCCGAGCACCTCGCCGGCGAGCAGGACTCCGAAAAGCGCCGCGAACGGTGCCTCGAGCGTGAACACCAAGGCTGCCCTTGCAGCCGTGGTGCGCGCCTGCACCCAGGTCGCGATGAGATACCCGAGCGCACCGGCGAAGATCCCCGTGACAAGGAGCGCACCCCAGACCGTCCGCCCCTCCGGCACCTCGAGCTGGCCCAGAGAGACAGCGATCAGCGTGAAGCCGACGAACGACGTCGCCATCTGCAGAAACGTGAGCGCACGCGGGTCGTAGCGCGGCGCGAACCTCTCCATCGCGGTGATCTGGAACGACTGGAACACCGCGTTCGCGAGGACGAGAGCGTTGCCGAGGGCCGAGCCTCCAGGAACCCCGCTCAGGAGCAGGAGTCCGGCAACGGCAAGCGCCACACCAACCCACAGAGCACGCGGCACGGCTGTTCCGAAGAGTACGAGTGCGAGTAGCGGAGTGAAGACGACATAGAGCCCGGTGATGAATCCGGTGCTCGCGACGGTCGTGAGTTCGAGCCCGGCCGTCTGCAGGCCGTACGCAGCCGCGAGCAGAGCTCCCACCCCGATACCCGCGATGTAACCCTCCCGCGGAAGCGTTCGCAGCGACCTCCACGCGAACGGAGCAAGCGCGAGAGTCGAGATCGCGAAGCGCACTGCGAGGAAGGCGAAGAGCGGATAGAGAGCGAGGGCATCCTGAACCTGGACGAACGTGACGCCCCAGATCGCGGTGACGCCGACGAGAGCGAGAAGAGGCAACCGCGCGCGTGCCCTCACCACGCCGTACCTCCCTTGGCTCTGAACCGCGCCGGGGGGCCGAGGGGCGATTTACTCGCTCGTAGGCCAGCTGGCGCCGTACGGAGCGCAGCGACGAAGGAGGGGGCTCGTGGGGGAACCATGGGTTCCCCCACGTTCAGGCCGCGTCGGGTCACCGCGCGGATTCTCTACGCTCTTCACGATGGGCTTGACGGACACCCTCGGGCGGCCGCTGCGAGACCTCCGCATCTCGGTCACCGATCGCTGCAACTTCCGCTGCGTCTATTGCATGCCGAGCGAGATCTTCGGCCGTGACTACCGCTTTCTGCCGCGGCGGGAGCTGCTCACGTTCGAGGAGATCGAGCGCGCCGCCCGCGTGTTCGTCGACCTCGGCGTCCACAAGCTTCGCCTCACGGGAGGAGAGCCCCTTCTCAGGCGCGACCTCGAGCTTCTCGTCGGACGCCTCGCTGCGCTCGGCGACCTCGATCTCACGCTCACGACGAACGCGGCACTCCTCGCGCAGAAGGCCGAAGCGCTCGCGAATGCCGGCCTCACACGCGTGACCGTCAGCCTCGACTCGCTCGACGACGAGGTCTTCCGCACGATGAACGACGTCGACTTCCCTGTCGCGCGCGTCCTGGCAGGGATCGACGCCGCAGCCGACGCCGGCTTGCCGGTGAAGGTCAACGTCGTCGTCAAGCGCGGTCTCAACGAGGGCTCAGTCGTCGACATCGCGCGCCGATTCCGCGGGACCGGTCACGCGGTGAGATTCATCGAGTACATGGACGTCGGGGCCTCGAACGGGTGGCGGCTCGACGACGTCGTTCCGGCGGCCGAGATCGTCGCGGCCATAGGAGCGGAGTTCTCGCTCGAGCCGGTCGAGGCCGCCTATCGCGGCGAGGTTGCGCAGCGCTATCGCTACCGCGACGGGGCGGGAGAGATCGGAGTGATCGCCTCGGTCACGCAGCCGTTCTGCGGAGACTGCACGCGGGCCCGGCTTTCGGCCGACGGGAAGCTCTACACCTGCCTCTTCGCGATCCGTGGTCACGACCTACGTGCGATTCTCCGCTCGGGAGCGAGCGACGGCGAGCTCGATGCCGCTATCAGAGCAGTCTGGGAACGCCGAACCGACCGCTACTCCGAGCTTCGCACCGAAGACACCTCGAGCCTGCGCAAAGTCGAGATGTCCTACATCGGCGGATGAACGTACGCGGCTACCGCGCCATCGACCTCGAAGCGTGCCGCACGCTCTGGGTCCAGCTGACGGAGTGGCATCGGGATCTCTATGGGGCGCCCGAGATCGGTGGCGACGACCCCGGAGCACACTTCGACCAGCATCTTGCAGCGGTCGGCGCGACGAACATCTGGGTCGCCGAGTGCGACGACGACGTCGTGGGACTCGTCGGGATGATCCCGGACGGGACCCAGGCCGAGCTCGAGCCGATCGTGGTCAGCCCGCCGTATCGTGGCCGCGGCATTGGGCGCGCACTCGTCGACGTGGTAATTGCCACCGCCAGGGAACGCGGCCTGCGAACGGTGTTCGCGCGCCCGGCGGCACGCAACGCCGAGACTCTCCGCTTCTTCCACTCCCGCGGATTCGACGTTCTCGGACAGGTCGAGGTCATGTACGACCTTGTCTCGCGGGAGCACTGGCGCTCAGGCGAGCAGATGGCCCGTCGCGAGTTCAGAGTCTGAAGCCGTCGAGCGCGGTCAAGCGGTCGGCTCGGAGGCCGCCACCGCGGCAACCGGCCTCCGGGTGAAGAGACCTCTGCCGGGCTCAACGGTGGTCCTGCTCGAGCGCAGGATCGTGGCGACGGAGACGAGCACCGCACCGCCCGCAACCACCATCTGCAGCGTGATCTCCTCGCGGAGAAGCACCCAGGCGAGAAGGACAGCGACGATCGGATTCACGTACGCGTACGTGGAGACGAGCGAGGTGGGTGCAGAGCGGAGGAGCCAGACGTAGGCCGTGAAGCCGACCAGGCTGCCGGCGACGACGAGGTACCCGAGCGCGAGAATCGCGTCACGCGTCCAGACGGCCTCCCCGACCTCGCCGGACACAAGTGCGTACCCGGTGAGCAGAGTGCCGCCGCAGACCGACGCGAGACCGGCCGATACGAGCGGATGCCTTGGGAGCGGAGCGCCGCGAGAGTACAGCGATCCAGCGGCCCAACACATCGCGCTCAGCACGATCACGAGCGCTGCAAGCCGGTCCACCGAGCCGTCGCCGAATGGATCGAAGAGGAATGCAAGGCCCACAAATCCAAGGGCGATCCCCGCATAGGTCGAGAGCTGCAACCGGCGTCCGAACGCCACGCGGTCGAAGAGCGCCATCCAGATCGGAATGGTCCCCACCAGGAGGGCTGCGATCCCCGCGGGGATGGTCTGCTGGGCCCAGGCCAGTGCTCCGTGGCCCGTGACGAAGAGAAGGCCCCCGAAGATGAACGCGGCGACGATCTGCGGACGCCCTATGCGATCGCCCGACCGATCGCGCCTGGACAGCGCGAATGCGAGCAGGATCCCGCCCGCTACGAGATGCCGGATGGCCATGGCGAGAAACGGGGGGAGATCGCGAACCGCGATGGCCAGTGCGATGAACGTGGAGCCCCAGACGAGATATACCGTCGCCAGGGCAAGCCACACCCGCACGCCATGTCGCGCAGCCATGGGCGAGAGCATGCGTGCGCGCGACGATCAGCTCAAGTCGATTTCACGCGCGCTTCGATCAGTCGCACTGATGTGGGGCTCATTCTTGCCCGCCCATCCGTTGCGGGAACTCCGAACCGGGTTCAGCGTTCGCCCCGATACCGCCACCCCGTCGGACCGTGAGCCTATGGGCATGGGAGGTCGAGCGACAATCGACGGGAACGAGGCCGTCGCCTGGGTCGCGTACCGCGCGAGCGAGGTGATCGCCATCTACCCGATCACGCCTGCGACCTCAATGGGCGAACTTGCGGACACATGGTCGTCCCAGGGGGTGCCGAACAACTGGGGCGCCGTACCGCAGGTGATCGAGATGCAGAGCGAGGGCGGCGCCGCCGGAGCCGTGCACGGAGCGCTCCAGGCGGGTGCCCTGGCGACGACCTTCACGTCGTCTCAGGGGCTGCTCTTGATGCTCCCGAACATGTTCAAGATCGCCGGCGAGCTCACGTCCGCCGTCATCCACGTCGCCGCGCGCTCGGTCGCCACCCATGCGCTTTCGATCTTCGGCGACCACTCCGACGTGATGGCCGCGCGCTCGACTGGTTTCGCTCTCCTCTGCTCGTCTTCCGTGCAAGAGGCGCAGGACCTGGCGCTCGTGGCGCATGCTGCGACGCTTCGAACGCGCATCCCGTTCCTCCACTTCTTCGACGGGTTTCGCACCTCGCACGAGCTGAACACGATCGAGCGCCTCGGCGAGGACGACGTGCGCGCACTGCTCGACGACGATCTCGTCGCCGCCCACCGCGCTCGCGCGCTCACCCCCGACCACCCGGTTCTGCGCGGAACCGCGCAGAACCCCGACATCTTCTTCCAAGCGCGCGAGGCAGCGAACCCGTTCTACGCAGTCATCCCCGCCGTCGTACAGGAAGAGATGACCCGACTCGCCGAGAGAACGGGGCGCCCGTATCGCCTCTTCGACTACGTCGGGCACCCCGAGGCCGAGCGCGTACTCATACTCATGGGCTCGGGCGCAGGCGCAGCCGAGGAGGCCGTCGAGCGCCTCTGCGAGAACGGCGAGCGAGTCGGCCTCGTCAAGGTGCGGCTCTTCCGCCCATTCGACGCTGACGCGTTCATTGCCACTCTGCCGGCAGCGGTCTCACACATCGCCGTCCTCGATCGCACCAAGGAACCGGCAGCGCAAGGCGAGCCTCTCTTCCAGGACGTCGTCACCGCGCTCGCCGAAACCTCGAGCGAGATGCCGCGTGTGATCGGTGGACGCTACGGGCTCTCGTCGAAGGAGTTCACCCCGGCGATGGCGGCGGCCGCCATCGCCGAGCTCGAGCGCCCCGACCCGAAGCGGCGCTTCACCGTCGGGATCACGGACGACGTCACGCATCTCTCGCTGAAGGTCGACACCTCGTTCACGACCGAGCCGAAGGACGTCGTGAGGGCCGTCTTCTACGGGCTCGGAGCCGACGGCACAGTGGGCGCGAACCGGAACTCGATCAAGATCCTGGCCGACTCGGCGGGCCTCTTCGGTCAGGGCTACTTCGTGCTCGACTCCAAGAAGGCCGGCTCGATGACGGTCTCCCATCTCCGGTTCGGGCCACAACCGATCACGTCGACGTATCTCGTCCAGAACGCCGACTTCGTCGCCTGTCACCAGTTCGGATTCCTCGACCGCGTCGACATTCTCGAACGTGCCGCCGAAGGGGCCACTCTTCTGCTCAACGCGCCGTATGGCCCCGACGACGTCTGGGACCATCTTCCCGCAGAGGCACAGAGGGAGATCATCGCGAAGCACCTTCGGCTCTTCGTCGTCGACGCGACGAGTATCGCATTGGAGGCCGGGCTCGGAAAGCGCGTGAACACCGTGCTGCAGACCTGCTTCTTCGCGCTCGCGGACGTCGTGCCACTCGAGCAGGCAATCGACGCCATCAAGAACGCCATTCGCTCGACGTATTCCAAGCGAGGCGAAGCCGTGCTCGAGCGGAACTTCGCCGCGGTCGACCGAGCGCTCGAGGGACTCGCCGAGGTGACCGTGCCCGCGAAGGCCAGCTCCGCAAGAGAACGCCGAGCACTCGTACCGGCCCACGCCCCAGCGTTCGTGCGCGAAGTGACGGAGCAGATGATCGCCGGCGCGGGTGACGCACTCCCGGTCAGCGCCCTTCCGATCGACGGAACGTTCCCGACCGACACGGCCAAGTACGAGAAGCGCTCGATTGGCCTCGAGATCCCCATCTGGGATCCGTCGATCTGCATCGACTGTGCGAAGTGCGCGCTCGTCTGCCCGCACGCGGCTATCCGGATGAAGGTCTTCCCGCCCGAGGCGCTCGCGGGCGCGCCGGAAGACTTCCTCTCGAAGGAGTGGAAGGCACGCGACCTGCCGGGCATGCTGATGACGATTCAAGTCGCTCCGGAGGACTGCACCGGTTGCGGGATCTGCGTCGAGATCTGCCCCGCCCACTCGAAGGAAGAAGTACGGCACAAGTCAATCAACCTCGAACCGAAGACCGACCATCTCGAGGTCGAGCGCGAACGGTACGAGTTCTTCCTGGAGATCCCCGAGATCGACCGCGCGCTCGTGGCGCCCGGAACCGTGAAGGGCTCCCAGATGCTCCAGCCACTCTTCGAATACTCGGGGGCCTGCGAGGGCTGCGGGGAGACGCCCTACCTGAAGGTCCTCACACAGCTGTTCGGCGACCGGCTGCTCATCGCCAACGCCACGGGCTGTTCCTCGATCTACGGCGGCAACCTGCCGACGACACCGTGGTCGCAGAACCCGGACGGCCGAGGCCCGGCGTGGTCGAACTCGCTCTTCGAGGACAACGCCGAGTTCGGGCTGGGCATGCGCCTTGCCAACGACCAGCAGGCAGCCGCAGCCCGCATCCTCGTGAGCGAGGTCGCACCCGACCTCGCCCCGGAGATCCTCGAGGCCGATCAGACGACGGAGTCGGGCATCGCCGCCCAGCGCGTACGCGTCGCCACGCTCGAGAGTCGCTGCCGCGACCTCGACACGCCCGAAGCACGACGGCTCCTCTCCCTGGCAGGCGGGCTTGTCCGCAAGACCGTCTGGATCGTGGGTGGCGACGGCTGGGCCTACGACATCGGCTTCGGCGGCCTCGACCACGTCCTCGCCTCGGGCCGCGACGTGAACCTTCTCGTCCTCGACACCGAGGTCTACTCGAACACCGGCGGACAAGCCTCGAAGGCGACGCCGCGCGCCGCGGTGGCGAAGTTCGCCGCCGGCGGAAAACGGACCCGAAAGAAGGACCTCGGCATGATCGCGTCTGCCTACGGAGACGTCTACGTCGCGCAGATCGCAATGGGCGCGGACAACCCGCAAACCGTGAAGGCGCTCGCCGAAGCCGACGCGTATACGGGCCCTTCCCTCGTCATCGCATACAGCCACTGCATCGCGCACGGGATCGAGATGAAGAAGGGCATGGAGCAACAGAAGCTGGCCGTCGACACGGGTTACTGGCCGCTCTACCGCTACGACCCGCGGCACTCGCACGCCGGCGAGCACCCCTTCCGACTCGACTCGCGCGCGCCCAAGCTCCCTGTCTCGGACTTCATGTCGCGCGAGGCCCGCTTCGCGATGCTCGCCCGTGCGCGCCCCGCCGACGCTGCGGAGCTGGCGAAGCTGGCCCAGTACGATGTCGATGAGCGCTGGCACGTCTATGAACAGATGGCCGAGATCGAGCACGAGGCGGAGACGGCCACCGAGGAGGAGTCGTGACACCCGATCTCACGACGACGTACCTCGGGCTCCGCCTCCGAAGTCCAATCGTGGCTTCGGCATCGCCGCTCACGAGCAATCTCGAGTCGCTACAGGAGCTCGAGCGCCACGGAATCGGTGCCGCAGTTCTCCCCTCTCTCTTCGAAGAGCAGATCGAGCACGAGCAGATCGACGTTCACGAGCTTCTCGAGCATCAGACGCACAGCTTCGGCGAGGCAACCACGTGGTTTCCAGAGCTCGAGGACTACTCAACGGGTCCCGAGGCCTACCTCGAGCACCTGCGCCAGGCCAAGGCCGCTCTCGCGATACCCGTCATCGCGAGCTTGAACGGCGTCTCTCCGGGAGGCTGGCTGCGGTACGCCCGCTTGTGCGAGGACGCGGGAGCGGACGCGCTGGAGCTGAACGTCTACGCAGTGGAGACGGACGTCGACGTCTCTGCGGTCGACGTCGAGGCGCGAACGATCCGACTCGTCAGAGAAGTGCGCGAGGCGGTGTCGATCCCGCTCGCGGTGAAGGTCGGCCCGTTCTACACGGCTTTCGCGCACATGGCCGCCCAGCTTTCCGACGCGGGCGCCGACGGGCTCGTCCTCTTCAACCGCTTCCTGCAGCCAGACATTGACCTCGAAACACTCGAGATCTCGCCGTGGCTGGCGCTCTCGACGCCCGCCGAGCTTCGGCTTCCCCTCCGCTGGATCGCGATCCTCCGCGGCCGCGTTCGCGTGAGCCTGGCCGCCACGACCGGAGTGCATGACTGGCAGAGCGCCCTCAAGCTCCTGCTCGCAGGAGCAGACGTGGTCATGGTCGCGTCCGCGGCGCTTGCACGAGGCCCGAGCGTCATGGCAGATCTGGGCGCTGGGCTCCGAACCTGGATGACGGAGAGGGAGTACGCCTCCGTCGAGCAGCTGAAGGGGAGCCTGAGCCAGGCCTCATGCCCCGATCCGGCAGCGTTCGAGCGCGGGAACTACATGCGCGCGCTGGTCTCGTATGCGCCGAGTCCCGAGGCTGGACCGACCTCCACTTCCAACCGCGGGATCGAGCGCTAGAATCGAGCGGTCGTGTCGAGCTTCGTCGCCGATACATCCCGGCGCCTGCCCCGCGGCTGGGCGCACCTGGGCTTCCAGTTCGTCATCTGGATGGGCTTCTACGTCGTCTACCAGGTGGCGCGCGGTGCAGCGGACCGGAGCGTCGCAAGCGCATTCCACAACGGCGAGTGGGTGCTCCGGAAGGAGCAAGGGCTCGGCGCGTTGTTCGAGCCCGCTGTGCAGCGCGTTGTCGACACGTCGTCGATCATGGTCACGCTCACGTCGTACACATACTGGCTCTCGCAGTTCGCCGTCGTAGGCGTGACACTCCTGTGGGTCTACTTCCGTCACCAGGAGAAGTTCGCCGGCTTCCGGAACTGGCTCATTGCGGCAAACCTCGCCGGACTGGTCGGCTACATCCTCATGCCGACAGCACCACCGCGAATGTTCCCGGAGTGGGGCTTCGTCGACACACTCGGGCAGTTCTCGTCGATCAACCACGACAGCGGCCTCATCTCGTTCGCCTCGAATCCATATGCAGCGATGCCGAGCCTGCACGCGATGGACGCGCTGATCGTGGGCATCGTGATGTTCGGGCTCGTCCGTTCGCGAGTCGCTAAGGCTCTGTGGCTCGCGTGGCCGGCATGGGTCGCGTTCTCGGTCATCTCGACCGGGAACCACTACTGGCTCGACGTCGTCGCCGGGTTCCTGCTCGCGGTGGCGACGGGACTCGCGCTCCGTCGAGTCCGGATGCTGCGCCAGCAGCGCGCATGAGCGACGAAGAGCGGCCCTCGTCGAAAGACGAGGTGAGCGTCAGCCAGCTCGACCGCGTCAAGCAGGAGTACACGGACGCCGCGCGACAGATCCTCGCGCGGTCGATGCGGGGCGTCGCGAAGACGAAGCTGACGCCGGACATGTTGACGCTCGCCGGTGTGTCTCTGTGTCTCGCCGGAGCGGTGGTCGTCGGCTTCGAGGAGCGAAACGAGAAGCTCTTCTTCTGGCTCGGTGGCTCCCTGTTCGTGATCGGATCGATCGCCGACATCCTCGACGGCGCACTTGCACGAGCAGCGAGCAAGGGCACGGTCTTCGGCGCCTTTCTCGACTCGACGTTCGATCGCCTCGGTGAGGCAGCGATGCTGGCCGCGATCGGACTCGTATTCATGCGCGACGGAAACGAGGTCGCTCTCGTCGCGACCTTCGCGGCAGTCATAGGCTCGTTCCTCGTCTCCTACACGCGAGCGAAGGCCGAGGCGCTCGGCCTCCGCGCAGACATCGGATTCGGATCGCGCGTCGAGCGCGTCGTACTCATCTCGGTCGGGCTCGGCCTCGCCCCTTGGGGATTGCTCCAGTGGCCCATCTACATTCTTGCCGCGATGGCCTGGGTCACAGTCGTCCAGCGGATGCTCTTCGTTCGCAAGCAGCTTCGCGAGCTCGCTGAGCAGACGGCTTAGCGGCGAAGACGTCCGGCTGATAGAGTGCTAGCACTTTGGCTGCTAGCACTTCACGAAAGCGCGCGGGCATTTTGGTGAGAATGCCCGCATCGCTCAAGGCCGCTCTCGTCCGCGAGACAGCACGTCGCGGCTCGAACGTCAACGACGTAGCCGTCGGCCTTCTTGCCGCTGAGTTCTCCGTGCCATACCTCCCGAGCGGTCGCAGCCGCAAAGTGCTAGCAGGTGGAAGCCCAGTCATTCTGCTCCGCGTCCCGCCGGAGCTAAAGGACGAGATCGAATCCGACGCCCGTCGCCGTGGAACGAGCGCCAACGAGGTCATCCTCGCCGCGCTTGCCGACGGGCTCGGCATCCCCAACGGAAGCACGAGAAAGGAACTCATGGCAACTCAGAACGGCTCGAAGAACGGTGCGCGCTCGCAGGAGAAGGTGCGCGTCGCGATCATAGGCGTAGGGAACTGCGCCAACTCGCTCCTCCAGGGGGTCGAGTACTACAAGAACGCCTCCCCTGAGGACACGGTTCCGGGGCTCATGCACGTCGACCTCGGCGGGTACCACATCTCGGACATCGAGTTCACCGCAGCGTTCGACGTCGTCAAGGGCAAGGTCGGCGTGGATCTGTCCGAGGCGATGTGGGCGCACCCGAACGATACGATCAAGTTCGCCGACGTCCCGAAGACCGGCGTCAAGGTCTCGCGCGGCATGACGCACGACGGCATCGGCAAGTACCTCTCACAGGTGGTCGAGAAGGCTCCGGGTCAGACCGACGACGTCGTCGGCATCCTCAAGGAGACCGGCACGGACGTTGTCGTGAACTATCTCCCGGTCGGCTCCGAAGCGGCGACGAAGTGGTACGCGGAGCAGATCCTCGAGGCCGGCGTCGCGATGGTGAACTGCATGCCCGTCTTCATCGCGCGTGAGCCGTACTGGCACAAGCGGTTCGAGGCCGCCGGCGTGCCGGTGATCGGCGACGACATCAAGTCTCAGGTCGGCGCGACCATCACACATCGCGTCCTGACGACGCTCTTCGGCGATCGCGGCGTCCACCTCGACAAGACGATGCAGCTCAACGTCGGCGGCAACTCCGACTTCCTCAACATGCTCGAGCGTGAGCGCCTCGAGTCGAAGAAGATCTCGAAGACCAACGCGGTGACGTCGATGCTCGACTACGACATCGGCGACAAGAACATCCACGTTGGCCCGTCGGACTACGTGCCCTGGCTCACAGACCGTAAGTGGGCCTATATCCGCATGGAGGGCTCCTCGTTCGGCGACGTCCCACTGAACGTCGAGCTCAAGCTCGAGGTCTGGGATTCGCCGAACTCGGCCGGCATCGTCATCGACGCCGTGCGGCTCGCGAAGCTCGCACTCAACAACGGGATCTCGGGTGCGCTCGAGGCACCTAGCGCGTACCTCATGAAGTCGCCGCCCAAGCAGATCCGTGACGACGAGGCGCGCGAGCAGATCGAGCGCTTCATCACCAAGAACACGGTCACCAGGCCCGCGAAAAAGGCGGCCGCCAAGGCGTGACCGAGATCCGCCTCAGGCGGATCTTCCGGATGGGAGCAGCGGCGATAGTCGCCGCTGCTCTGGTCGCGGTTCCCAGGTTCGGCTCTCGTCGGCATGGTCGTCTTCCTCTGGACGACCGCGACAAGCGTCGTCCTGCTTCGCCGTCAGGCGGGAACGTACGCGCAGGCGGGATCCTCGGCGAGCGGATCGCCTGACGCGGCGTAAGCGCGAGCGCGTGAGCCCCCGCAGAGGTCACGGTACTCACAGCGGCCGCACTTCCCGCTGAAACGCGCCGCACGAATGTCGTGCAGCAGGGGGTCGTCCCGGTAGATCTCGACGATGCTCCGCTCCCGCACGTTGCCGAGGGCGATCGGCAGGAATCCAGCCGGCGTGACGTCTCCGACGCTCGACACGAACACGATCCCGCGCCCGTCCCGCGTCCCCTTCGTCTGAGCTCTCGGGCTGCCCGCAGGCTGGCCGAGCTTGGCCGCGAGCTCCTCAGCGAGTCGCTCGTACAGGGCGCCCGTCACGCAGGCTCGACCTTCCGCGCGCCATTCGACTACCCGTCGGAACATCGGGGCCTCGACAGTGCGCACGATGAAGCCGTAGCGAGACGCGTCGACGAGGAAGTGGCAGACGTCCTCTATCTGGTCCGGAGAGAGCTCGGACATTCCCGTCCCGCGACCCACCTGGACGAGGAAGAAAAGCTCCCAGATCGACGCTCCCGCCGTCTGCACGATCCGGGCGACCTGCGGCAGCTCCTCCACGTTCTCGGCGCACACGAGCGTGTTCACCTGCACGACGAATCCGTGCGAGCGGAAGCGCTTGATTGCCGCGAGCGTCGCCGCGTAGTGCCCGCCGACTTGCCGGATGCCCTCGTGCGTGCCTGGTACCGCGCCGTCGAGGCTCAACGAGGCAACCTTCACGCCGTGCTCGCGAAGGTCGGACAGCCGCTCGTCCGTGAGCAGCGGCGTCACGCTCGGGGCGAGAGCGACCGGCACCCCGCAACCGCGAGCACGCGCGATGAGCCCCGCGAGATCGCGGCGCATGAGCACGTCTCCTCCCGTAAGCACCAGGACCGGGGCAGGTCGTCCGAAGCCCTCGAGCGACTCGACGAGCGCCAGACCCTCATCCGTCGAGAGCTCGCCGGCGACGGGCGCCGCCTGCGCCTCGGCGCGGCAGTGACGGCAGGCGAGGAGACAAGCCCGCGTCGTCTCCCAGAAGACGAGAATCGGGCGTCGGTCGAAGTCGAGTGCCGTGGTTCGCACGCGCCGACCCTCGTGCGCCGCCGAGGGATGGACATCAGGGCGAAACCGGAGCCCGCTGCGGTCTTCCCGCATGCTTAGCGGGCGATGCGCTGCGCGACGTCGTCCGAGACGAACGCGACCCGCCGGTGTGACGCGTCGCAGAACGGCTTGTTCTGCGAATGCCCGCAACGGCAGAGCACGATCGCGCTCCCGTCCGGAAGAACGAACTCGTTTCCGTCCGCATCGAACACACGCACCGGACCCTCCACTTTGTACGGCCCGTTCGCGCGGGCCTTGATCGTCACCTCGGTCATGTGAGCACTGTACGGGTCTACACTCGCTCGACCGTGGGCCTCCGTATCTGCTTCGTCACGCCGTTTGCGTGGTCGCAGCCGCACGAGGTCAACGCGCACGTCGCCGGCGCAGCCGCGGCGCTCCGTGCGCTCGGCCACGGGGTCACGGTGCTCGCTCCGTCTTCGCGAGCGCGCGATCTTCTCGCGGGCCGTCGCGCCCTCCAGCGCGGTATCGATGCAGAGGTAATCGCGATCGGCCCTTCGATTCCGCTCTCGCGTCGGACGCACATGGGCGTGCCGGTCGCCGTGCGTGCGAACTTGCGATTGGCGCTGAGCAGTGGGCGTTTCGATGTCGTCCACGGGTTCGAGCCCGGGCTCCCGAGCCTGTCGTATCTCGCGTTGACATCGACGCGCGCGCTGACGGCGGCGACCTTCTTCTCACCCGAGCGGCTGGGATATCCCGCTCGTCGCTCGCGGCGGGATCGGCTCCGTATCCGAATCGACGCGCTTCTCGCGACCTCGGAGCAGACGGCGCAAGCCGCCGCCGATCGCTTCGAAGGTGACTATCGCCTTGTTCCGTTGGGCGTGGACACAACGTTCTTCCGGCCCACGACCAAGCGCAACGTGATCGTCGGCGAGCTCGAGTCGGCCGGACGGCCAGTCACGCGAGCGCTACTCAACCTCATTCGTGAGCTCCCCGATTGGGAGCTCACGCTCTTGCACACGAAGCCGCTCGGCTTTCGTCCCACGATCCCGCGAACGGTTCGCGGTCAGGTCCACGTGCGGTCGGCGCGCCGTATGAATCAGCGCGCGGCCGCGCTCTCCGAGGCAGTGATCTTCGTCCCGGCGCCCATAGGTGAGGAGCGCCTCCAGCTGGAGGCTGGAGCTTGCGGTCTTGCGATCGTTCCGGCGGAGCCACCCGAGGCCGTGGTGCACGAGGTGGCGGAACTGGTCGCCGACGAAGCTGTCCGCGCGCGAGTCGGAGCGGAGGAGCGGGCGCAGGCTGAGCACCAGAGCTTCGGTCGCGTTGCCACCGAGCTCGACGCCGTTTACCGACGCCTCGTCCGTAAGCGACGGGATCGCGTGACCTCCAAGACCGAGGACGACCCACTCGCGGATCGCGACTGGCTCGCGGTCGACCTCCATATGCACACGGAGTGGTCGCACGACTGCTCGACGCCTGCGGCCGACCTCGTCGACCACGCAGAGCAGATCGGCCTGGGAGGGATCGCGGTCACGGACCACAACGCGTTCGGCGGTGCCCTCGAAGCAGTGGAGCGCGCCCGCAAGCGAGATCTCATAGTAATCCCCGGCGAGGAGATCAAGACCGACAGCCAGGGCGAGGTCATCGGCCTGTTCCTCACCGAGGAGATCCCGCGGGGTATGTCCTTCTCGGAGACCATCGAAGCGATCCGCGAGCAGGGCGGCCTCGTCTACCTCCCGCACCCGTTCGACCGCCTCCACGCCATCCCCGACCCGGCGACGCTGCACCGCCACGTCGCCGAGATCGACGTGTTCGAGGTGTTCAATGCGCGACTCCTCCGCGATTCGTTCAACGACGAGGCGCTGCGCTTCGCTCAGAAGTATCGGCTGCTGCAGGGCGCGGGATCGGATGCTCATGTGCTCCAGGGTGTGGGAACTGGAGCCGTGCGAATGCGTCGATTCGAAGGCCCGGAAGAGTTTCTCCTCTCCCTTCGCACGGCCGAGATCCTGCGCCGACCGAAGTCGCTCGCCTACCTCCAATCGCTCAAGTGGGTCGCTCAGGTCAAGGAAAAGGTTCGCTGAGAGAGAAGGTGCTTGGGACTCCGTGCCCGCGGCCGCACCCACCGACGAGATCTACGAGCGCTACCTCAAGAAGGCCATCTCCGAGATCAACGAGCTCGGGGACGAGCTCGCGCGCGCAGGTGACGAGCTCAGGATTCCGGTGCTCGGATCGGGCCATCCGCTGGCCGACGTCTTCCTCTTGAAGTTCTCACCGCAGCCGTCGGAGATCCAGGAGGGGGTCGCGTTCTTTGGCCGTTCGGGCCAAGCCGTGCTGAAGTCGCTCCAGCGACTCCAGGTCGACCCTCTCGCCGTGTATGGAACGAACTGCCTGAAGTTCGGCACGGAGGACCCGACGGACGCGGCGGCCTGGCTGACGCGAGAGCTGTACATCGTCCAGCCGAAACTCGTGGTGGCGATGGGCGAGCAGACGGTCGCGTTCATCAACGATCTGCGTTTCCCGCTGTCCGACGCCTTCGACCCGACCGCGCTCGGTGTCATGCAGCGGTTCACTTCGACCATCGACGCACTGGTGACGCCGGATATAGACGAGTCCATCGACGAGCAGCCTGCGAAGACCGCATTCTGGAACGCCTTCAAGGCACTCGGCCCCTGGTGGGCAGCACAACCGCCTTACTGACTCGACGACGGGCCGGCGCGCTCACGGCGCTCCTCGCCGCGCTCGTCGCCTACGGGGCCGGCGCAGAGCACCTGCCCGGACTTCCTTCAGGCCTCGACGTCGCCTTCCACAGCGCCGTTGTCTTTCCGGCCTTCGCAGCCGCGATCTGGATCGCGCTACCGCTCGCACGAGCCGGTAACCGGGTCCTTCTCGCCTCCGCGGCCGTTGTCGGTGTCGCCGCACTGACTCTCACGCTGCTCGACGTCGATTCGGCTGCCAACGTCGCGAAGCTCGCCTGCTACGCCCTCGTCGGGTTCTGGTTCCTCACGCTCTTCGAGGAGCTGTGGTGGATCGCGCTCGTTGCCGTGCTCGTGCCGTGGGTGGACATCTGGTCCGTCGCGTCCGGCCCAACCGAGTACGTCGTCGAGCAGCGGCCGGGGCTCTTCGAACGAATATCCGTCGCGTTCCCGAATCCGGGCGAGACGGCGACGGTCAACATCGGTCCGCCCGACATTCTGTTCTTCGCGCTCTTTCTCGCGGCGGCCGACCGCTTTGCACTTCGCGTCATGTGGACGTGGCTCGGAATGGCGGGCTTCCTCGCCGGCACGCTCGTTCTCGTGTGGACCTGGGACGGCATTGCCGGGCTTCCGGCTCTGCCGGCGGTGTGCCTGGGGTTCCTGATCCCGAACGCCGACCTGCTCTGGCGAAACGTGCGCGACGTGCGTTCTCGAGCTACGAGTCTCGAGTGAGAAGCGATACCGACTCGACGTGCGGCGTGTGCGGGAACATGTCGACGGGACGGCAGCGCACGAGCGTGTATCCGTAGTCGTCCCGCAGAACCTGAACGTCGGATGCGAGCGTGGTCGGATTGCACGAGACATAGACGATCCGTCGAGCAGCGAGCGCTCCGGTGCGCCGGAGCGCCTTGCCCGCAAGCCCAGCGCGCGGCGGGTCTACGACGACGACGTCGGCCGTGCCGGCCTTCTCGGCGAGCTCTTCGAGCGTTTGCCCCACGTTCCCGGCGAAGAACTGTGCGTTCTCGATCCCGTTGAGCTCGGCGTTCTCGATCGCGCAGGCCACCGCCTCCTCTGAGATCTCGAGGCCCCACACGGAAGAAGCGTCTGGAGCGAGCGCGAGTCCGATCGTGCCTGTCCCGCAATAGAGGTCGAAGACGTTCTCGGTGCCGGTCAGTCCGGCGAAGTCGCGCGCCAGGCTGTAGAGCTGTTCGGCCATCTCCGTGTTCGTCTGCAGGAACGCGGATGGACGCACTCGAAAGCGGAGCCCGAGGATCTCCTCCTCGATCGCCTCGCCACCCCAGAGAAGCTTCGTCGGAAGGTTCGTCTGCTCCGCGGGTGTGTCGTTGATCGCCCAGTGGATCGAGCGCACCTCTGGGAAGCGCCGGAGAACATCGACGACGTACCCCGCCTCGAAACGCTCGCCGGGCCCGGTCACGAGGACGACGAGCGCTTGGCCCGTGTTCCTTCCTTCCCGGACGACGAGATGCCGCAGATATCCCTTACCCGTAGTCTGGTCGTAGGGCTCGAGCCCCTCCTCTCGCGCCCAGTCGCGAACGGCAAGCCTGATCGCGTTGCCGACGTCGGTCGTCAGCAGGCACTCCTCGATGCCGATCACCTCGTCCCAGCGCCCGGCGCGATGGAAGCCGAGCTCGACCTCCTCCTCGCCGGCGGTGAACGAGTACTCGAGCTTGTTGCGGTAGCCGTAGATCGACGTCGCCGGCACGATGGGCTCGAGCGGCGGGTCGGCGATTCGCCCGATGCGTACGAGCGCATCGCGCACCTGCTGCGCTTTCTGCTCGAGCTGCATGTCGTATGCGAGGTCCTGGAACCTGCAGCCGCCGCACGTTCCGAAGTGGCGGCACGGAGCCTCGACACGGTCAGGCCCGGGCTCGAGGACGGTGCTCGCGAATCCTTCGGCGAAGCCGCGCTTGACCTTGGTAACGCGCGCGCGGACGCGATCGCCGGGCAATCCTCCGCGCACGAAGACGACGAACCCGTCGTGGCGCGCTACGCCGTTGCCGCCGTAGGCGAGCGATTCGATGGAGAGCTCGAGCTCCTCTCCTTTGTGAACTGGCGCGGCCATCTCGCTATTGGAGCACGGCGACGCAGACGCTCCGGTCACGCGGGCCGTCGAACTCGCAGAAGAAGATCCCCTGCCAGGTCCCCAGTGCGAGCGAGCCGTCATCGCGGAGCGGTATCACCACGCTCGGTCCTATGAGCGCTGCGCGCACATGCGTGGGTGCGTTCTCCTCGCCCGGCTCGATGTGCTCCCACGGCCACCCGTCTTCCACTATTCGTTCGAGCGCGGACTCGAAGTCGCGGGCGACCGCCGGATCCGCGTGCTCGTTGATCGTCACTCCGGCCGTCGTGTGCGGGACATAGATCACTATCGCCGACCCCTTCTCACCCGCGATCGCCTCGCGCACGTCGCGCGTGATGTCGAGGATGTGACTTCGACGCGCGGTCTGGATCGTCAGCTCGTGCATGCGCGAAAGGGCGACGCGCGCGGCGTCTACAGAGCCCCGCCGGCGGCGGGCGGAGCTCCGGCCTCGAGCGGGTTCTCGCCTCCCGCAGCGCGGCCGAGATGTTCCTCGACGAGCAGGAGATTGTCCTTTCCGCGCTCGATCACAGCAAGAAGGTCGGTCATCGAGGCGACCTCTTCACGCTGCTCCTGGAGGAACCAGTGGAGGAACTGCTCACCCACGAGCTCGCCACTCTCTCGCGCGAGCTTCACGAGGTCGACGATCTGGGCGGTGACGCGCTTCTCCTGCGCGAGGGCGAGCGAGACTGGAGCGACCGCGTCCGCGAACCCTGCCTGCGGCGCATCGACACCCGGAACGCGTACCTCCTCGCCGGCATCGAGTAGGTACTGGACCATCATCATCGCGTGATTTCGCTCCTCGACCGCCTGGCGATAGAAGTGCGCGGCGAGCTGCGGGAGCGTCTGCGCGTCGTAGTAGGCCGCGATTGCGATGTACTGCTGCGAGGCGGCGAACTCGTAGCCAACCTGTTCGTTCAAGCTCTGAGCAAACGTGGACATGCTCCGACTCTATCCGAGTTGCACGCTGTAACTTGAGCGAATGGCACGCGTTCCGAGCGATCTCAAGGGCCGCAATTTCACGCGAATAGCCGCGTGGTCGCGTGCAGAGCTCGAGATGCTGCTCGACCTCGCCGACGAGCTGAAGGCCGAACGGGCACGCCGGCGAGAGCTACGACTTCTCCCCGGTCGAACGATCGGCCTCATCTTCCACAAGCCGTCGACCCGCACCCGCGTCGCGCGGATCGCCGGCCGCTTCGGAATGGAGTTCGTCGCGGCCACGCCGGCGGGCTACGAGCCCAGCGCGGAGTTCGTGGCCGCTGCGGCCGACGATGCCCGCTCGAACGGCGGCATCGTCGAGCTTGTCAACGACCCGCGTGAAGCGGTGGGCGGCGCACGAGCCGTGTACGCCGATGTCTGGACGAGCATGGGCCATGACGATCACCGCGAGGAGCGACTCCGGGCGCTCGAGCCGAACGGCGTTGACGCCGGCCTCCTCGCGCTCGCCGACCCGGACGCAATAGCGCGACGCATTGTCTCCGCGCGCATCTCGGTGAGGAAATCACCCCGGACGTGCTCTACGGGCCCCGCTGTCTCGCCTGAGAGCAGGCCGAGAACCGCCTGTACACGCAGAAGGCGCTGATGGCCCTCGTGATTCGGTGACGTTCGAGGATCAGGTGCAAGCAGCGCTCGACGTGCTCCCACCTCACATCGCCGACGCGCTCGAGAACGTGGCTGTCGTGGTGGAAGACGAGAACCCGGAAGACCCGGATCTCCTCGGCCTCTACCACGGAGTCCCGCTCCCGGAGCGCGGCGACATGGCCGGCTCGCTTCCCGACAAGATCTCGATCTATCGGATCCCACTCGAGGAGTCCTTTCCGGATCCCGAGGTGCTCCGCGAGGAGATCCGCATCACGGTGCTCCACGAGCTCGCGCACTACTTCGGGCTCGATGAGGATCGGATCGCCGAGCTCGGATACGACTGACACATCGGCTGTCCGAGCCGGGAATGCGATCGCACGGATGCACGTTTCACCGAACGTGACACCCAATCAGCTTCATCTCGAAATCGAGCAGCTCTCGGAAGAGCGCCAAGTTCTGTGGAGGCGCCTCTCCCAAGGTCTCGACTCGACCGTCAAGGACGAGATCAAGGCTCTCGACGCTCGCCTGCAGGAGCTCTGGCAGGTACTTCGCATGGAGAAGGCCCGCCTCCGCTTCGGCGAGCGCGAAGAGATCGTCCGCCGCGCCCGTGCGGAAGAGCGCCTCGAGCGCGCCGCGTAACGGCGCTGCGAGCAGGAGAACGTCCGCCCCGCGCATATCATCGACGCGTGGGACTTTTCGGCCGCCACAACCTCGAGCCCATCTCGATCGAGAGTGAGCAGGAGCGCCTCCGAGCGATCCGCCTGGCTGCCGAGCAGGAGCTCGGCATGCTCCGCCGCGAACTCGCTGAGAGGGTCGCGGCGGTCGAGCAGCGCGAACGTGAGCTGTCGGATGCGCTTGCGCGTGCGAACCGGACCTCGGGGCGCAAGCTTTCTATCGAGGACAACGAGGCGGTCGCGCACGCGCAGGTGGGTCTGGCCGCGCATGCACAGGAACTGAGCCGTCGGGAACACGAGCTCGCCGCGAGAGAGCGCGCCTACCTGAAGATGGAAGCGGATCTCGCCCGGCGGGCCGCCGGAGCGGCGGAAACGCCCGAGGAGCGCCTTGCACACATCGAGGCGCGTCTGGCTGCGCTCCAGGAAGCAGAGAAGGCATTCGCGCGCACTCAGGCAGAGCTCGCGGCGCTGAGCGAAGAGCTTGCTAGCCGCGAGACCGCCCTCGCCGAGGGCGAGCGATCGACAGGAGGCGGCACGCCGATCACGAGCAAGGCCGAACTCGCCGAGATCGACGAGCGGCTTCGGCGTCTCGAGCGCGAAACGCGACCTGCCCCGACCGAGCGCGGCTTTGGGGATTCGCTCCGCGCTCTCGAGCAGAACGGTCTTCGGGGAGCGCCGCCGAGCGCCTAGCCGATCTCTAGACTGAACCTGCTCGGGGCGTTAGCTCAGCTGGGAGAGCGCCGGCTTTGCAAGCCGGAGGTCACCGGTTCGATCCCGGTACGCTCCATGGAGCCCCGCATAGACGGGGTTCTTTGTTTCCTGAGATACGACGAACCACGACACCCTGTCAAGCGACCACGCGGGCCGGTGTCCAATGCCGATCGAAGGCTGTAAGCGACGTCGACGGAATATGCGCGCTCCACGGTGGCAGGCTGAATCCCGTCGGGCTCGGACGCAAGGCCGGCAAATGAGACCGCCGTGCCTGTGGACGAGGAGCTTCTCCCAGAAACGGACGGCCTCGTACTCGAAGACCCCCCGCAGCCGGACGCCCGTCGTTCTCTAGACGCTGTGGTGCGATAGCTACTGGTCGCGACTTGCTCGGAGTGCTGGAAGCGGGAGTTCGGTAGTTTCGGGTAGGCGGGAGGCCCGCCACTCGGCGGGCCCCGTTCCCTCTAAGTACTCGGGTCGTCTACGGGGTCAGTACGCCTGCCGGTTGGCAGGCTGCATGAACGCGCCGATGATCCAGAGCAGCGGGAGGAAGATCCCGAGGAAGAACATCCATCCGTGTCCGTTTCGGAGCGTTCTGAGGCCGAGCCAGACAAAGAGGATGATCCAGAGGAGAGCGGCGAAGCCGATTCCGTACCACATAGATGGCCTCCTGCAAGCAGTTGTCAGGACTTGCTTGGAGCAGTTGGCTCTTCCGCATTGGTTTCCTCCGCACGAGCGCGGCACCCCCGCCACCCGACGGGCCTTCCTCATCCACGGATAGTTCGTCTTCTGCCCGGAATGCTGGGAGCGGGATAGGACCACGAAAATGCACCGAGCCGGTGGCGACCTCGTCCGGCAACCCGACTGACCTTCGCCGAAGCGAGTGCCTCTCGGGGAGCCATCAACCTCAGACGCTCCGTACTCGGTACATCGGCGACTCTAAGGACCGCCTGCTCGCCGGTCAAGCACTGACGGACGAAATCCGGCGCAATTTGCGACAGGTCGTCGCTGTTCTTCTCTCGCGTATGCGTGGCCGGTCATCCATCTTCGTCGCCCCCCGCCTCCGCGGCTCCGGGTAGGCGGGGTCAGCGGCGGCGCTCGTATATCCGACATCCGACGCGGTCGCTTCACTCAGCCAATGATCAGCGGCGACCGTGCGAAGGAGATCGAGAAGCGACTGGCCGACCTGCTCGATGTCGAAATCGCGGAGTTACGCGACTACCTTCGGGGCAACATCAGAGAAAGCACCGCCCGGCGGACCGGTTTTCGTTTCATCCGAGGAACGCATGGAGGGCAGTACGTCCATGACCCTGAGGGCACGGACACCCCCTCCGTCCGCGTCTCCGTTCCGGGTTAGCCCGAGTCGCGTCCGATACTCCACCCGCTCCTCGATCCGCAGGTAGCTCGCGAGCTCGGGATCGTCGCCGCGAACCTCCTCGATGAAGCGCTCCGCGTCCTCGCGGCCTAAGCGGGGTCTTCGTCGTCTACGACATGGAGGACGGCATCGTTCCGCGCTGCGCGCGCCGGCTCTTCGTAGGTAACTGAGACTCTCTTCCCGGTCTTGGCATCTTCCAGGTAGACACAGCGCGGATCAACGCCCGCTGGATCAATGCCTCGGACGACGAAGCGGCTGCCCCCGTATATCACAGTGTCGCCTGTGTCCATTGCCGCCTTTCGCCTGGCGGCAGGGCGTCGATACCTCTGAGTCCCGTTCTTTGCGGGAAGGGCGACACGGGTGCCGCCGCCCGGTGGTGTGATCGCCCTTCCCGCTGCGTTCCCCCGTGGAGAAGCCTGTCTGCTGCCTTTACGCCTTCGCCGGGTGAGCGACGACCCGTACGGCGGTCAGAGCGGGCGCTTCCTCCGCGAGGAGGTCGGCCTTGCACGCTCTCGCCTGGACGAGCAGCCAGTCGCCGACTTCGAGGTCCGTCAGCATTTTCTTGCCGTTTCGGCGAACCTTCGTCTTGTCGTCGACGATCACCGTCGCCGTGCCGGCTCCGGCGTACGCTCGCCCCCACCGATTGGAACGCGTCACGCTCATGCCAAGCGAGTCCGCCGAGGCGCTCGTGAGCGCTCCCTTCAGCACGACGGTGACCTTCGGCTTGCACGTCAGTCCGGTCGTTGCGGGCTTGCCGGCTGTTTCCGGCTTGCCCTTTCCGGGCGGAGGAGCTGCGATCGCGGCCGAGGCCGCAAGTCCGGCCGCCATCACTCCTATGAGCAAGAATCTGAGCTTCATGCCCTGTCTCCTGTCTCGGGGGATGTCCTTCACTGAGTAGACGCGCTCAGTTGCCAAAACTTGCGGATTCCGGCGGATTTCCCTCGAAGGGGGGCCCCCGATAGGCGAGCAAGGCGAAGCGGCTCCGTGGGGTGAGGGCTAGGGGAGCCGTTCGTCTTCTGCCCCGAGGGTTGGGAGCGGGAGTTCGGTAGTTCCGGGTGGGCGGGCTCAGAAGTTGCCCTGATGCGGCGAGTGGAGCGCCCAGGCGACTAGATCTTGCCGACCGCCTGCCACTTCGCCCAGATCCGCTTCATCCTATCGCGCTCGAGCGCACTGCTTCCGCCGCGCTCGACTCACCCTGCGAGACCTGAGCGAACATACGAGGAATCAGCCGCTAGTTCGTCGCGCGTGAGCGCGGCACGCCGGTAGCCCACAAGACGCTTACTTTCGTCACCGAATATATTCCGAGCCAATGCGGTCGAAACTCGCCCTCATCGTCGTCGGTGTGCTTGCGGCAATCGTCGTGACCGGCGCATCTGCCGCGGACTTCGAGGGCGACAACGGCGCGTGTCGAGAAACGCCGGGTGAGGCGGCTCTGCTCCGTTGTCCGACGGGGTATGTCGGCGTGCCGTATGAGATCGAGATCGAGTCCGAGGAGGGCTCGGGCTGCGAACCTTACGACTGGTTCGAGATCGTCAACGGCTCGCTTCCGACGGGGCTCTCGATGTCGAGAGACGGTGTCATCTCCGGCGTCCCCACGGGCGCCGGTCTGGCGCGTTTCTGGGTGTGGGACCACGACCTCACCTTCGCGCAAGGGGGACCTTCTTGGTGCGAACGCGAGGATCGATCGGAACGCGAATTCAGCATCCCGATCGACCCGGGACTCGCGATCATTAACCCGTCCGTCAAGCCGGCCACCGTTGGCCAGGCCTATACCGACACACTCGCGACGAAGCAGGTTGTGGGCCTAAACCCGCCCACCGGCCCCGAGGTGCAGGCGACCTGGTCGCTGGAGTCGGGAGTGCTTCCTCCAGGCATCACCCTCTCGAAATCTGGTGTCTTGAGCGGAGCACCCACTTCTGAGGGGAGCTACCAGTTCGTCGTCAAGGCCGAGAACGGCAGCCCCTTTGACACACAGACATACACGCTCGCCGTCCGCCAGCCCGTGAGCGTGAAGTCCCCGCTCGGCTCGGTGCAGCGGCCGAGCAGTGAAGTCGGGATCCGCGTCGGGAAGACCTTTACCGCAACGGGCGGAACCGGCACTTACGCATGGGCGCTTGAGTCGGGCGCATTGCCCCCCGGCGTCGCACTCGACGCGACACGAGGCACGATCAGCGGAACGCCTCAGACGGCGGGGAACTTTGCGTTCGCCATTACCGCGACGGACAGCGAAGGACGCGTGGCGAACGCGAGCACTGCGTTGATCGTTGCGCCAAGGCTCGCGATCAAGACCTTCCGCTTGAGGTCCGCGAAGCTCGCACGCACGTACCGACTGAAGCTGAAAACGGTGGGAGGCGTCCAGCCCCTGAAGTGGAGGGTGGTCCGTGGCAAGTTCCCGCTCGGCATCAGGCTTTTGTCGAAGACCGGCACGATCGCCGGGACCCCGCGTCGGATCGGAAGGTTCCGTGTGAGGCTTGAGGCACGCGACGCGCTCGGCGCGAGTTCGCGGAAGGCGCTCGTTCTCCTCGTCAGTACCTGAGGCGGGTTTGCCGAGCCGGCTCACTTGTCTTTGCCTCTCAGTTCCGCCCGCCCGCCTCTAGCGCCCGCTCCTCGATCCGCAGGTAGCTCGCGAGCTCGGGATCGTACGAAGGCGGCAAACGCGGGGAAAGAGCTTCAACGTGGCTCCGTCGACGAATGAGGGCCCGGCAAGCCGGGCCCTCCGTCGAATGCGGTGCGGTCGAGCTACGCGGCGACGAGAACGCGGTCGCTGTGAGCAACGATCTTGCCGCTCGTGATCTTGGGCTCGTTGGGGAGAATCGTGTCGAGCTTCTCCTCGCGGATCCACGTTGTGACGAGCTTCGTCGACTCCATGCCCTGCTCAGGCGTCTCGAAGAGACCGAACGAGCTGAAGACGCCGTTGCCGGCATCCATCAGGTAGTAGCCCTTGAACCCCGACAGCTTCTCGAGCTTCGGGACGAGGGTTTCGTTGACCTTGCGGGTCAGCTCGACCGTACGATTCTGGTCCACGCCGTCGTAACGACGAATGGTGGCGAACATGTGATGCTCCTTCGTTCCGATCAGGACAGGGAGCCCAAAACGAACTCTCTGCTGCGCTAGGTCGGGGGAGACAATCGAAGAGGAAGTTGAAATCCTCCACGGCGTCAGAGACAACCAACGCGCTCATCCACCATAGCCGCGAATTGCACCCGGTGCCATCAGGGGATCCGCGTACGAGCGCCAGAGATACGCGCCCGCTTGAAGCTCCCGCTCGTCGATCCGCAGGTAGCGCGCGAGTTCGGCCATCGGTGATCATGCCGGAGATGCATCCGCACGAGACGCTGCTCCGCGACTGGCTAGCCGCAGGTGATCGCGGCGACGTCGACGCGTTCGACCGCTACCTGCACCCCGACGTGATCGTCCATGCTCCGCTTGGGCTCTCCACACAGGGTGTCGAGGGGGAGAAGGCTGTTTGGGTCGACGCGAAAGCCGCGATGCCAGACATCCGCCATGACGTTCAGGAGACCATCGCCCTGGAGTCGCGGGCGGTCGCTCGGGTCGTCGTCACTGGCACCCTCGTTGGTGAGTTCGCGGGCATCCGTGCCCAGGGAGAGAGCTTCATGATTGACCAGGTGGTCTTCGCCCACTTCCGGGACGGCTTGATCGTCGAGGCATGGGAGATTGCGGACACCGGCTCGCTCCTACGTCAGCTCGGCGACACCCAAACCTGACTCAGGCGGGCACGGTCATTAACGCCACCCTCAGTGGTACCTAGTTCCGCCCGCCCGCCTCTAGCTCCCGCTCCTCGATCCGCAGGTAGCTCGCAGGCTCGGGATCGTCGCTGCGCCCCTCCGCGACAAAGCGCTCGGCGTCCTCGCGGCGGATGAAGGTCTCGAGCGCGTCCCCGAGCGGATGGTCGGGGCTGGAGCGCAGGTCGATGATCGCGAAACGATCACGGAAGAGATGATGACGGACTCAGGCTATGTCGTCGAGATGGCTTCTGGGGACACGGCCCCATGCGGCCCGGAGTGCTGGGAGCGAGAGTTCTGTGGACGGTGAAAGCTGCGAGTGCGTCACCGGTCTAGAAGATTCGGAAGCGGAGACTAGGCCGTGGGAACGAGTCGCACGCGCTCACCCGGCGCGAGGCACGGTACGTCGCGCATGTCGTGTGGGTGGCGAACGACGATCTTCTCTCCGTTGGACAGCTGCATCTCGTTGCGGCAGTGCGAGATCATCTGTGCGTCGGGCGCGCAATCGGTGTCGGTCATGACCTCCGCCATCACGGGCGCGTCGGGGAGGTGGCCTTCGATGAGCATCGCCGAGAGCATCCGGGCGTGTGCGGACGGCATCGGCATGTCAGATGACACGGAAACCGTGCGCGCAGACGTGGGCACGTCCACCGGATGCTCACGCACGTAGCCGGTCGCGCCCTGCCCCGGATCATCGTGATCCGGACCGGTTCCGATGATGCCTGTCGCAAGTGCCGCCCCTACGGCAAGGGCGGCAATGACGGCAAAGAGGACAAGATTCCTCGAACGCACGGCTCTCCTTCGACGTGTCTGGTCATGATCACGAACACATCATCAAGCCGCGTGCGTAGAAGACCACATGTCTATTCTGACCGAAGTGCTGGGCTTAGCCCGTGAGGACCTTTAGCCGTTCCTGGTAGTCCTCCACCGAGATCGCACCTTCGGCGAATCGGCGGTCGAGGATCTCGGTCGGCGTCTCCCTTCGCGGTTCTCGCCAGCCGCCGCCTCCACCGCGGGCGAGCCAGACAATCCCGAGGATGACTGCTACCCAGAAGAGCAGCATCAAGAACATCATCACGATCATCCATCCACCGCCGACGTCGTCGTGCATGCCCCAGTCAGCGAGAGGAAGGGTCAATACAAGGCTCACGTATGCCCCCTTTCGGCCGAGAAGCGACGGCGCGCCTTTCTACACGAGCTTCCGAGGCTCTCACATCGCCGGTCCTTCGACGTCGGTGTTTAGTACCGAGGTAGCACCTCGGGGTGGCCGCCGCTTTCTTCCTCGGTGAAGCGCACGCCGTCCTCTGGACGCTGAAGCGCGGCTGACGGCTCGGTAGTTCCGGGTAGGCGGGGTCAGCGGCAGCCGCGATGCAGTTCGGTAGTTCCGAGTAGGCAGGATCAGCGGTGTCCCGAGGGCTCGTCACAGCCGCGTGCCTTAGCGTTGGCCGCTGTCGCTGGGACATTCTCGGTCTGTTCAACGGTGAGGCGACCTCCGACGTTCTAAGGGGGCCAACTCGCAGAGAAGAAGTGTCCGGCTGCCCGGAGGAGTGGCCGATTGTCGCCGCGTTCACCGGTATGTGCCAAGCGCGAGACACTGCGTTCAACCGAACACAAGCGATGCCGCACTAGCCGAATTGCCGTCCTGCTCTTGAGGCGCTCGGGTTCGAGGTCGAGGCTGGGAAGAAGAAGACCGAGAAGATCCGCCGCCGTCCTCTTCGGGGAATAAGGCGTCGAGTCGCTCGCACACGAGATTGATGGATTTCAGCCCGATCTCCTCGGTATGGCCCTTGAAGTCGAAGCCGGACCGCGCACGGCGTTTCGATCGTCGGTCGGTCATGCGGGCGTATGGGTAGCTGCGCAAGCGGACACGGAGCGACGATCCCCACCGCTCATGCCCGCATCAGGCCTCCTCATGGCCGCTGTTATCGTGGCGCAAAGTGAAAGCCGTCCGCCTCGTCCACCCCGGTCAGGCGCTGGAACTTCACGACCTTCCCGTTCCTGTACCTGGCCCCCGCGACGTGCTCGTCCGCGTGAAGGCTGCGGGCATCTGCCACTCGGACGCGCACTATCGCGCCGGCATTTCGAGCGTCGCGTCGCTGCCACTGACGTTGGGGCACGAAGTCTCGGGGATCGTCGAAATCGTCGGCGGCGAGGTTCAAACCGCGAAGCGCGGCGACCGCGTCTGTCTTCACTACCTCGCCACTTGTGGCGCCTGTGAATGGTGTCGCGCAGACAATGAGCAGTTTTGCCGAGACGGGCAGATGATGGGCAAGCATCGCGCCGGCGGTTACGCGGAATTCGTCTTGATGCCTGAGCGGAGTGTCTTTGCGTTGCCGGACGAGGTCCCGTTTCCGCAAGGCGCGATCCTGATGTGCTCGTCGGCCACGTCGCTGCACGCCCTGCGCCAGGCCCGCTTGCGGCCGGGCGAAAGCGTTGCCGTGTTCGGCGCAGGTGGACTGGGGAGCTCCGCGATCCAACTCGCGCAAGCGCTGGGCGCCGCTGCAGTCTTCGCCGTGGATATCAACCCGCACAAGCTGGCGTTCGCCGCCACGCTGGGCGCGACGCCGGTCGACGCAGCGAGCGACGATCCCGTGGCCGCAATTCAAGTGTTGACCGACGGTCGGGGCGTGGACGTAGCGCTGGAACTGGTCGGTCTGCCGTTGACAATGCAACAAGCCGTGGGGTCACTCGCGATCAAGGGTCGCGCCGCGCTGGTCGGCATCACACAGGAGAGTTTTCCGGTGGCGCCGTATCCCGAAGTCATCAACAAGGAAGCTGAGATCATCGGCGTCTCGGATCACCTGGCGGCGGAGCTTCCCGAATTGATCGCCTTCGCGCGTGAGGGCAAGCTGAATCTGGCGCCGGCCGTCACGGCCTGTATCCCGCTCGAGGCAGACGCCATCAACCTTGCCCTGGACCGCTTGGAAGCATTCAGCGATGAGGTGCGGACGGTGGTTCAACCCTGAGCCGCGGACCGTCTCGGCCAGTGGCCGACGCAACCTTCATCAGGCTCGAGGAGATCCCGCTGGAGACAGCGCTTGACATGCTCGGCAAAGGAGTCGTGGTGTCCCTGCTCGCT
>JAOUHF010000103.1 GCA_029865325.1 Thermoleophilia bacterium | reverse complement strand
GAGCGCGATGCGCTCTGGAGCGCAGGCTGGTTCACGTTCAAAGAGGCTCTCGGTGGCTGGGCCATTGGCTGCTCCTGCGCGTTCCTCGCCGCTCTGACACTTGCTCGGTGGCGTCCTCTCGGGCGGGCGTTCATGCCTTACGCGATCGCTGCGAACGCGATTCCGATCATTGCCTTTGCGCCGATTACGAACGCCTGGTTCGGAACGTTCTCGCCGCACTCGAAGATGGCGATCGCCGCCGTGCTCTGCTTCTTCCCCGTGCTCGTCAACTCCCTCCGCGGGCTCACATCGGTTCGTCCGGAGTCGATCGAGCTGATGCGATCCTATGCTGCGAGTGAGGCGTCGACGTTTCGGCGGGTCCGGATTCCGAACTCACTGCCTTTCGTCTTCTCGGGGTTGAAGGTGGCGAGCGTACTCGCCATGATCGGTGCCATCGTGGGGGATTACTTCGGCGGATCGATCGAAGCGCTCGGAATCCAGATCCGTTCATCGGTCGGGATATCGCAATTCGAGTACGCGTGGGCTGCGATCCTCGTGGCCAGCATTCTCGGCCTCGTGTTCTACGGATCGATCTCGCTGGTCGAGCGCAGAGTGCTGCGCTGGCATCCGTCGTCGAGGAGAATCGAGTGAAAACATCCAGGCAGGATGAAAGGGAGGCTAGATGAGCAAGCGTACGTGGTACGTGCTCGCGATTGCGACAGTCGCAGTGGCGAGCCTCGCAGTAGCTGGTTTGGCGACCGCGGGATCCTCCAAGTCGGAGGCAACCAAGGTCACCGTGCAACTCAAGTGGGTCACACAGGCCCAGTTTGCCGGCTATTACGCAGCAAAGGCCAAGGGCTACTACGACAAGGCGGGCCTCGACGTGACCGTCAGGGTCGGCGGCCCGGACATCAACCCCGAGCAGGCCGTCCTCGGGAAGCAGGCCGAGTTCGGAGTCGACTGGCTTCCGAGCCTTCTTGCGACGCGTGACAAGGGCGGCGACATCGTCAACATTGCCCAGATCTATTCGCGAAGCGGTACGACTGAGGTCGCCTGGCGCGACTCGGGAATCAAGAACTTCTGCCAGTTCAAGGGCAAGAAGTTCGGGGTCTGGCTCGGCGGGAACGAGTTCGAGCAGTACTCGGCCCTGAACAAGTGCGGGATCAATCCGTCGAACAAGAGCCAGGTCGAGGTCTTCGCTCAGTCATTCTCGATGGACGAGTTCCTTGCGCGGCAGATCGACGGTGCGTCGGCGATGACCTACAACGAGCTTGCGCAGGTGCTCGAGACGAAGAACCCGGACACGGGCAAGCTCTACACGCTCAAGGACCTGAAGATCTTCGCGATGCAGGGACAAGGCACCGGGATGCTTCAAGACGGGCTCTTCGTGCGGGGTGACTGGATCAAGGACGCCGCCAACAAGGCAACCGCGACAAAGTTCCTCCAGGCCACGTTCGAGGGCTGGATCTACTGTCGAAACAACTGGCAGGCCTGCGTCAACATCGTCCTCAAGAACGGCCCGACGCTCGGCCGTGGTCATCAGCGCTGGCAGATGAACGAGGTCAACAAGCTCATCTGGCCGGCACGCGCAACGGGTATCGGCGTCATGGTTGCGAAGGACTACGCCCGCACGGCAGCCATCTCGAAGAAGTACGGCGTCATCAAGAAAGCTCCGAAGGGCGCGTACACACCCATCTATGCAAAAGCAGCCGTGGCAGCTCTCAAGAGAGCAGGCGTCGACGTGCGCGGGCTCAAGTACAAGCCCGCGGTCGTCAAGCCAACCGAAGGCGGAAAGTAACCAAGAGGCGTGGGCTCCGGGCCGACTACGGCCGGCTCGGAGCCCTCCCCCAAGGAAGGATGTGAGGTGACGTGTCGGTACTGATCAAGGGCGGCCGGATCATCACCGCCGCCGACGACTACGTCGGCGACGTGTTCGTCGACGCCGAGCGGATCGCGATGATCGGAGAGTCGCTCGACGTCGAGGCCGATCGGGTGCTCGACGCGTCCGGCAAGTACGTGCTCCCAGGCTGCGTCGATCCGCATACCCACCTCGACATGCCGTTCGGCGGGACCGTGACGATCGACGATGTGACTTCGGGTCAGACAGCCGCGGCATTTGGCGGCACGACCTGTCACGTCGACTTCTGCATCCAGACCCCAGGGAGCTCGTTCGCCGAGGCGCTCGAGACGTGGCACGACAAGCGCGAGGGCAAGCAGGTCATCGACATGGGCTTCCACATCGCGGTCACCGATCTGCGAGAGGGTGGCTCGCTCGAAGAGCTCGCGCGGCTCCCCGAGCAGGGGATCACCTCGTACAAGCTCTTCATGGCCTACAAGGGCGCGCTCATGGTCGACGACGAGACGCTCTTCCGCACGATGGAGGTCGCGGCGGAGACGGGCGCGCTCGTCATGGTGCACGCGGAGAACGGCGACGCGATCGACGTCCTCGTGAAGCAGGCGCTCGCAGCGGGCAACACCGCCCCGCACTACCACGCTCTCACGAGGCCTCCCGAGCTCGAGGGCGAGGCGACGAACCGGGCGATCCAGCTCGCGCGCATCGCCGGGGCGCCGCTCTACGTTGTGCACGTGTCCTGCAAGGAAGCCGTCGATCCGATAGCGCGAGCCCGCGAGCAGGGCTGGGACGTGTGGGGCGAGACCTGCACGCAGTACTTCTTCATCGACTACACACACCTCGAGCGGCCTGATTTCGAAGGCGCGAAGTACGTTTACACGCCTCCGCCACGAGCTCGTGCGAACCAGGAGATTCTCTGGCACGCCGTACGCTCGGACATTCTCTCGGCGATCTCGACCGACCATTGCGCGTTCCTCTGGGACGGGCAGAAATCGATCGGGCGCGACGACTTCTCGAAAATCCCGAACGGCGGGCCGGGCCTCGAGAACCGGCTGCACATGATCCACGAGTTCGGCGTTCGCGCTGGACGGATCTCGCTGAACCGGATGGTCGAGCTTCTCTCGACCAACCCGGCGAAGCTCTTCGGTCTCTATCCGCGGAAGGGGACGATCGCTCCGGGCTCGGATGCCGACATCGTGATCTTCGATCCCGAGAAGCGGCATCTGATCACGGCTGCAAACCAGCACTCGAACGTCGACTACAACCTCTACGAGGGGACCGAGGTGACAGGGTCGCCCGAAACGGTGTTGCTCCGCGGGAACGTGCTCGTCGAGTCGGGTGCGTTGGTCGCAGAGCCAGGTGTTGGACAGTTCGTCGAGCGGGCCGCGTTCGGGCAGGAGCTCCTGCCCACAGCAGCTCGCTGACGCAAGTGTGCGCGGAGGCGCGCCGGGCATCTTCCCCCTTGCCCGGCGCCCACCGCGCACGTAGCGCTATGCAGGACGGTTACGATCCGGTTCGATGGCCACGGTTGAGGTGAACTCCAACCTGGGCGCGCAGATCGTCGAGGACGCGAAGGAGTACGTCCTCTACTCCTGGTCGACGCAGGATGCGATCAACCCGATCCCGGTTGCAGGTGCCGAAGGGCGCTACTTCTGGGACTACGAAGGCAAGCGCTATCTCGACTTCGCTTCACAGCTCGTCAACGTCAACATCGGGCACCAGCACCCGAGGATCATCGCCGCGATCAAGGAGCAAGCCGACAAGCTCTGCACGATCGGCCCGCCGATGGCGTCCGAGTCGCGGTCGCAGCTGGGACGACTGCTCGAGGAAGTGACGCCCGGCGACCTCTGCATGTCCTTCTTCACGAACTCGGGTGCGGAGGCGAACGAGAACGCGATCAAGCTCGCGCGCCTCTATACCGGGCGGAACAAGATCATCGCTCGCTACCGCTCCTACCACGGCGCGACGCACGGCGGGATCTCTCTGACCGGCGACCCGCGTCGTTGGCCAACCGAGCCAGGAATGCCGGGAGTCGTGCGGATGCTCGATCCGTACACATACCGCTGTCCTGCGGGCCACCCGGATCCGTGCCCCGTCTGCTCGGGCGCACCGCACCTCGAGGAGATGCTCGAGTACGAAGGGGCGCACACCGTGGCGGCTGTGATTCTCGAGACCGTGACCGGTACGAACGGGATCATTCCCCCGCCGCCCGGCTACCTCCAGGCCGTCCGCGAGGTCTGCGATCGCCACGGGATCCTGCTGATCCTCGACGAGGTCATGGCCGGGTTCGGCCGCACGGGACGTTGGTTCGCCTGCGAGAACTGGGACGTCGTTCCGGACATCCTCACGGTCGCGAAGGGCATCAACTCGGGCTATGTGCCGCTCGGCGCGATGATCATCCGCGAGCCGCTCAAGGAGTGGGTGCGCAGTCGCTTCTTCCCCGGCGGTCTCACCTACGCCGGGCACCCGCTCGCGTGTGCGTCTGCCGTCGCGTCGATCGAGGCCTTCCGGGAGGAAGGCGTCGTCGAGAACGCAGCCGACGTCGGCGCGTACCTCGGTGAGGGGCTCAACGGCTTGGCTGACAGCCATCCGTCGATCGGCGAGGTGCGCGGGCTCGGCTGCTTCTGGGGGATCGAGCTCGTCAAGAACCGTGACACGCGCGAGATGCTCGTGCCATTCAACGCGACAGGTGAAGCGGCTACACCGGTCGCGAAGCTGGCCAAGGCGGCACTCGAGCGCGGCCTTTATCTGATGACGCACTGGAACGTCGTCATGGCCGTACCGCCGCTGACGATCACGCGGGAGGAGGTCGACGAGGGGATCGCGATCCTCGACGAGGCGCTCGCGATCGCCGACGAGTACGTCGTCGCTTAGCGCAGAAACTCGCGTACGGCGCTCGCCGTCTCCTCGAGCGCATCCCACAGGACGGAGTGCCCGCCTGGGACGATGACGACCTCGAGCAAGTCGCCGAGCGCCTTGCGGTGCGCGTCGAGCAGGTGGTCGTACGGGAGGTACGAACGTTCACCGAGGACGAGAAGCGTTGGAACGCGGACGTCCTCGAAGCGTGGTGGTTGGGACGCCATCTCTCCGTAGGCGGCGACGATCGCCGACTGGCAGTAGCGATAGCGGTAGCGACCGTCGTCATCGAGCACGACGTGATCGGCGAGGTCCGCCTCTACGAATTCGCGCGGTGCATGGTGGAGCTGGCTCTCGTCGAAGCGACGCTCGACCGACTCGTCGAAGGAGGCGTACGACTTGTCGCTACGCGCGCTCTCGGCGGCCATGAGGGCCACGTTGCCCGGAAGGAGGATCGCTGGATCGAGGAGGACGAGCTTCGGGACGAGCTTCGGGGAGCGCGCCGCAAGCTCGAACGCGAGACGCCCGCCGAACGAGTGCCCGACGAGTGCCGCCGGCTTTGCACCGACCGCCTCGACGATCGCGTTCACGTGAGCGCCGATGTCCCAGGGCGGTTCGTAGCTGGAGGATCCGTGTCCGATGAGGTCCGGTGCGAGGACGTGGAAACCCGCGAGCCACTCTGCAAGCCGCCCGAAATGTCCGCCCTGGTTCCGCACGCCGTGGAGGCAGACGATCCGAGGAGCGCCGGCCACGCCCCACTCGTGGAGCGCCAGTCTCACTCGGCCGAGCGGAGGGTCTCGAGCGAGTCGGGAACCATCTCGAGGCGCCGCTCGTCCGTGATCTTCACGAGCGACCAGATGACTGTGCCGTCCTTGTCGATCAAGAACGTTCCGCGATGGGGGGCACCGGTCGACTCGTTGAAGACGTCATAGGCCTTCGAGACGTCGCCGTGAGACCAGAAGTCCGACGCGAAGGTGTACTCGGCACCGAGCTCGCGTCTCCATGCCTGTCGTGCCGCAGAGGTGTCGCACGACACGAACACGATCTCCGTCTCGGCGTTGCGGAACGACTGGAGGTTCTCCTGGAGGTCGCGGGCCTCCTCCTCACAGACCTGCGTGAACGCGAACGGATGGAAGACGAGAAGGACGTTCGAGCGGCCGCGGAAGTCGGAGAGCTTGACGCGCTCGAGGTATGTCACCTCGAGGTCGAACTCGGGGGCCTTGTCACCTGTCTTCACCGTCATCGTCGGGCTCCTCTCCGGCGCCTTAGGGCCGATAGTACCGCCGTCCCCGTAGCTCTTCGGGGAGATACGAGACGTCGAAGCCCTTCGGATCGTCGTGAGGGTAGGCGTAGCCCTCCCCGTGTCCGCGCGCCTTGGCACCGGCCTTGTGCCCCGTCGAGCGCAACATCGCCGGAGGCCGTGCGTTTCCGTGCTCGCGTACGTCGCGGCGCGCCTCCCAGATCGCGACCGCCGAGGCGTTCGACTTCGGTGCTTGTGCGAGGTAGATCGCGGCTTGCGCGAGGTTGAGCTGCGCCTCGGGCAAGCCGACGTGCTCGAGTGCCTGAGCGGCTGCGACGGCGACCACGAGCGCGTTCGGGTCGGCGTTGCCGATGTCCTCTGACGCAAGAATCACCATTCGTCGTGCGATGAAGCGCGCGTCCTCGCCCGCCTCGAGCATCGCCGCGAGGTAGTAGACGGAGGCATCCGCGTCTCCGCCGCGCATCGACTTGATGAACGCAGACGCGAAGTCGTAGTGCTGATCGCCCTTGCGGTCGTACAGGAGCGGGCGCTTGCGCGATGCGTCGAGCACGTGACTCTCCGAGATCGGTGCACCCTCCGCTTTCGCGGTGGCCTGGGCGAGCTCGAGGATCTGAAGTCCTGCGCGCGCGTCGCCGCCGGCGCGTGTCGCTATGAGCGCGAGAACGTCGGGCTCCGCCTCGGCGGCGCCGAGCATGGCCGCCCCCCGCCCGAGGATCTCGACGAGCTCGTCCTCGGCGAGCGCGGTGAGCTCGATCACGGTGCAGCGCGACAGAAGCGCGGAGTTGACCTCGAAGTAGGGGTTCTCGGTAGTGGCGCCGATCAGCGTCACGAGGCCGTCCTCGACGGCATGGAGCACCGAGTCCTGCTGCGCCTTGTTGAAGCGGTGGATCTCGTCGATGAAGAGGATCGTTCGCAAGCCGTTGCCGCCGAGTCGGTCGCCGGCTCGCGCGATCACGGCGCGCACGTCGTCGACCCGGGCCGAGACCGCGGAGAGCTCTTCGAACGCCGCTCCGGTCCGCTCTGCCACGATCCGCGCGATCGTCGTCTTCCCGGTGCCGGGCGGACCGAAGAGGATCATCGACGGCGGGCGGTCCTGCTCGATCGCAAGCCGGAGCGCGGAGCCGGCACCGAGGACGTGCTGCTGACCGACGAGCTCGTCGAGAGTGGACGGGCGCAGCCGGACCGCGAGGGGCCCGCTCTCGGCCTGGTGCTTCTTTGCTGCTTCGGTAAAGAGGTCCCCCACGAGCGAAGTATGCTCCGGGCATGACGGGCTCCGAGGCGGAGGACTACTCCCAGCCCATCCTCCCGGGCGATGCGCCCTCCGACTACGAGCGGTACATCAACACGGACGCGTTGCTCGCGCTCCAGAAGACGAGCGACGAGTGGGTGCACCGCGACGAGCTTCTCTTCCAGGTGACGCACCAGTCGGGCGAGCTCTGGCTCAAGCTCGCGTGGTGCGATGGAGAGGAGGCGACGCGGCTAATCGAGGAGGGCGACCTACGGGGCGCGCTGCGTCTTCTGCGCAGGTCGATTCTGTGCGTTCGCTTCCTCGTTCCGCAGCTCGAGATGCTCGAGCAGATGTCGCCCTGGGAGTACCAGGAGATCCGCAAGGTGCTCGGCCACGGCTCGGGCTTCGACTCGCCCGGGTGGAACGAGCTGCGCCGTGTCCTGCCTCGTCTCGGTCAGGCGTTCCACAACGCGCGACGCGAAGCCGGCCTTTCGCTCAGAGACCTCTACGTCCAAGGGCGCGACTACGAGCAGCTCTACCAGCTCGCCGAGGCGCTCATCGAGCTCGACGAGCAGGCGCAACTCTGGCGCATGCGGCATTACCAGATCGTCGCGCGAGTGATCGGCGACAGCGTCGTCGGTACGCAAGGGACGCCGGTCGAGCTCCTCGGGCGACTCGTGACGAAGACGTCGTATCCCGAGCTCTGGGAAGTCCGCAACGAGTTGACCGCGCTGTCTAAGGCATCGAGTTAGTGGATCTCCGTCAGGAGGTATGCGAGCTCCTCCAGGAGCTCATCCGCGTCGACACCGTCAACCCACCGGGGAACGAGATTCGCGCGGCCGACGTGCTCCGCGGGTACTTCGCCCGTAACGGGATAGAGACCGAGCTCTATTCGCGCGAGCCCGACCGCCCGAATGTCGTCGCCCGCCTTCGGGGAGGCGACGGACCCACGCTGGCGTTCCTCTCGCACACTGACACGGTGCTCGCGGATCCCGACGAGTGGGATCGGGACCCCTGGTCGGGCGACCTCGTCGACG
>JAOUHF010000102.1 GCA_029865325.1 Thermoleophilia bacterium | reverse complement strand
CCGGCGCACGCGCGATGACCGACTCGAGCGCTCCGGGCAGCCCATAGCCGACGCAGACGACACGCGCGAACGTCCTCGCCTGCTGCTGGTCTTGCACCTCCTCGAGGCGGAGCTCCGTTCGAGCCGTCGGCGGGTCGTCGATCCCGCGCCGGAAGGTCATCCAGCCCCACCCCGGCTCCAGTCCGCGTGCCGCGAGCCACGCCGGCAGCCCGCGTGGCAACGCGCTTGGCGCGACGGCAACGTAGAACGTCGTCCCGGCGAGCGCTTGGACCACTGCGTCGACATCCTCTTCGGTCGCCGGAGCGTTCACGCCGAGCCCGACCGCTCGGTTCAGCATCGGTGAGTCGGCTACCTGCGGTGCGCGCAGGACGACAGCGCCGCCGACCTCTTCGACCACCGGAGTGATGGCCCGAAAGGCCGCGAGCGTGACACGCTCCTCGCGGGTCAGGCCGTACCCTCCCGCCGTTTCCGCCAGTAGCGCTCGACCCCGCGGTAGTGGTGCCAGTACGGAGCGGCTCGGTCGTACGCGTCCGCGAGATCCGGGTCCGTCTGCGAGACGTCCTGGCGGGCGGCTGCGACGAACGTCTGCTCGTCCATCCCATCCGCGATCCACTGAGCCCAGCGGTCGAGAGTCTCGCGCAGCGTGGCCAGGTGCGCCTCGACCTCGTTGTACGCACCGAAGTGGATGAGGGCGAGACGGTCGGGGGCGCGGCGCTCGATCTCGAAGATCGTCTGCTCCCACGCCTCGAGATCGAACTCCGGGGGAGGGCACGGTGGCATGACGAACGCGCCGCCACCGATACGAACACCTGCCGCGTCGCCAGCGTAGAGCGTGCCCTGAGAATCCAGATATGAAACGTGGTGCGACGCGTGGCCGGGCGTGGGGAAGCATTCGAGCCCCACGACCTCGGCGCCGACGGCGTGGACGTTCTCTGCCGGTACGGGCGCGAGCTCGCCCCAGAGGGCGTCGAACGCGTCGCCGTAGAGCCGACGGGCGCTCGCCTCGAGCTTCGACGGATCGATGACATGAGGAACCCCGATTTCGGAGACGTGCACCTGCAGTCCGGGGTGTTCGCGGACGAGGGTGCCTGCCGCGCCGGCATGGTCGAGGTGGATGTGCGAGAGGAGCAGGTGCCTCAGGTCAGTCAGTGCGAGCCCACGTTCGCCGAGGCCGGTCTTGAGGTGCTCGACGCACGTCGCCGGGCCGCAGTCGAAGAGCGCGGGGCCGTCGTCGGTCTCGACGAGGTAACAGCCGATGATCCCCGGCGTATCGAGGTGCAGAAGGTCGATCGGCTTCATCGGCCGAGCACGGCGTCGAGGTCGGCGATGAGATCGTCAGCCGACTCGATGCCGACGGAGAGCCTGATCAGCGTCGGCGGCACCGCGAAGGGCGCATCCGCCGTGGATGCATGTGTCATCCGCGCCGGATGCTCGATGAGGCTCTCGACACCGCCGAGGCTCTCCGCGAGTTTCCAGATTCGCGTCCGCGCGACGAGGTCGACCGCTTCCTGCTCGTCCTCGACGAGGAACGACACCATCCCGCCGAAGTCGCGCATTTGACGCGCAGCGATCTCGTGGCCTGGGTGCCCGGGAAGGCCGGGATAGAGAACCCGCTCCACCCGCGGATGACCTTGGAGGAACGAGGCAACCGCCGCGGCGTTCGCGCAATGCCGGTCCATGCGGACCGCCAACGTCTTCACGCCGCGGAGGACGAGCCAGCAGTCGAACGGCCCCGGTATCGCCCCCAGAGATTTCTGCAGGAACGCGAGCTGCTCCGAGATCGCACCGTCGTTCGTCGCGACCAAGCCGCCAATGACGTCGGAGTGCCCGCCGATGTACTTGGTCGTCGAATGGAGCGATAGGTCGGCGCCGAGCTCGAGCGGAAGCTGCAGATATGGCGTCGCAAAGGTGTTGTCCACGATCACGAGAGCCCCTGCGGCGTGAGCCGCGGCGGACGCCGCCTGGATGTCGACGATGTTGAGCGCCGGGTTCGTCGGCGTCTCCAGCCAGACGAATCGCGTTCGCTCGTCGAGGTGCGGCGCGAGCCCGCGCGAAATCTCCTCCGCCGAGAGGAAGGTGAAGCGATACCCCTTCGGCTCGTAGACCTGCGTGAACATGCGGTAGATGCCGCCGTACACGTCGTTGACCGCGACGACGTGGTCGCCAGGCGAGAGCAGGTGCATCAGCGTCGTCACCGCACCGAGGCCGGCCGAGAACGCGTGCCCGTGGGCGGCTCCCTCGAGTGACGCGAGGCACTCCTGGAGCGCCGTTCGCGTCGGGTTGGCAACCCGCGCGTAGTCGTAGCCCTTGTGGACGCCGACAGCCTCCTGCACGTACGTGGAGGTCTGGTAGATCGGTGTCGTGATCGCGCCCGTCGTCGGGTCCGGCTCCTGCCCCTCGTGAATTGCCCGCGTCTCGAAGTCCATCGTGGAGATGCTACTCAGGGACTCGGGTCTGACTGAAGCCAGGCGTTGTCCGGATCCGTTCGGCGCCGACGAATGCGGCGAGGCTCGCGAGCGCTTCGTCCGCTCGAGACGTGTCGCCCCAAGCCCCAAGTACCTCCACCGTCTTCGTCTTCCGATCAACGCGCGGTTCGATGCGGCCGACCAGACGATCGCCGGCGAGCATGGGGAGCACGTAGTAGCCGTACTCCCGCTTCGCCTTCGGGACGTACATCTCGAGCCGGTAGCGGAAGTCGAACAGTGCTTCCGCCCGGTCGCGGTCGTGGATCAGACGGTCGAACGGGGACAAGAAAGTGACGCGCTCAGGCACGGAGCCGTCGCTCGCGTTCGGGTGCGCCTCCCACCCCTTCCGAGTTAGGCGCACGCCGAGAGCGCGGAACCGCTTCTCGGCCAGCAGCCGGTCCGCGTCGCGCAGCGCAATGGTCTCCGTCTCGGGATACCAGCGTTCGGAGAGATCCCAGAGACGCTGTCCGTTCCGCCGCCCGACAACCGCGACCACGCCGCGCGCGTGAAGGATCTCGAGCAGCACTGCCGTGTTGCGGCTGCCGTACCAGCCGTGCGACTTCCACGTTCGCACGGAATCGTCGGCGAGCTCGCGCGAGAGCATCGGCCCGTTCCGCTCGAGCTCGCGCAAGACGTAGCGCTTGTACGAGGCGTTCTCGCGCAGAAACTCCGTGCCGCGCCGCTCCCATGCGTACCGGGTGCTCCGACGCCGCATCCGGGCTCTCACCAGCCCGAGGTCCTCGATCGGCCAGATGTACGCGTTCCACTCGAAGAGCTTCTTCTCCTCCCAGAGCAGGCGGTCGAGCTCGCTCACGTCGTACGGTCCCAGGCGGCTCCAGAGGACGAGCTGCTGTGGCGGCGCGACTGTCGAGATCGGGTCGATCTGGAGGAACCCGAGTCGGCGGACCGTGTCGAGGATGCTCGTCGCGGTGCCGTCGAGGAGTTGGGCGCGGATCGCGATCCGACGCGCCTCCTCGGGCGAGACGCGCCTCACCGAACGACTCGCTCGAGCCCGATGACCTCACGCAATCGGTCGAGCGCGCGCTCGAATGCGTCGTCGAGCGCGGCCGAACGTCGCACGCCCTGTTCGACGTGGAATTCCTTGACGACAAGGGCGCCGTCACGCCGTTCAGACTTGAGGTCTGCGCGACCCACGATCCGGTCACGCCACACGAGCGGAAGTACGTAGTAGCCGTACTGCCGCTCCGGTGCCGGCTTGTAGACCTCGATCAGGTGGTCGAACCCGAACAGGCGCCGCGCGAAGGTCCGATCCCAGAGAAGGTTGTCGAACGGAGAGACGAGCACTGCTGCGGTCGGGCGTGGCGGATCGAGATCGGCGCCTGGAGGAACCAATACACCTGCACCTCCGTCCTCGACTCGGAGGCGCACCAGCGCACCCTCACGGACGAGTGAGTCCACGGCAGGCCGGATCCGCGCGACCCCGCCCTTGAGACGCCAGTGCTCGACGATGCCCGACTCGGTGAGCACACCCCGCGCTCGCACGGCTCGTACGGTGAGCTCGCGCAGGCGTGTGACCTCATCCGGCTCGGGAGCCTCCCGCACCTCGCGCGGAATCACGCGCTCGGAGAGGTCGTAGAGCCGCTGAAATCCGCTCACCCGACCGGCGATCACGACCTCGCCGCTGTTCCAGAGCGCCTCGAGCATGACCTTCGCCGGCTTCCAGCTCCACATTCCGCCGCCGCCCGTGCCGTCGAAGTCGCGCGAGGCAATCGGCCCGCGCTCCCGGACCGCTGCGCGTACTTCCTCGGCGAGTTGCGGGTGCTGGCCGATCACATCACCGCGCCACGGATGGTGCTTCCTCATCGTCGCGCGGAACAGCGGCCACTCCTCGACCGGGATGAGGCACGCCTCGTGCGCCCAGTACTCGAAGATCCGGCCCTGTCCGAGCAGGCGCGAAACCGTCTCCCGCGGGTACGCGCCGACCCGCGAGCCGATCGTGATCCGGTGACTCCGCTCGACCGCGGTGATCGAGTCGAGCTGAACGCACGACAGCCGCCGGATCGTCGCCTCGACTTCCACGAGCGTGCCGCGGCGTGCGCGAGACGAATAGCCCTGCGCGGTGATCGCGAGCCGCCGGAGCTCTGTCGGGCCGACCGTTCGCACGATGCACGCACGCTACCCGCCCGACTTTTCTTACGAAGCCTCATCCGAGAGGCGACAGACCCCGACAGGACGCGACACGGATGTCAGCGACCAGAGATGACACCAGCCGACATCCAGACCTGACGAAGACCTGACTCTTGTAGTGCTGCTGAAACGCTGGATTCCCGCTGCCCGGCACTGCGGGCAGAGGAGAGGCTCTCAGACCGCGTACACGACGAGTATGGCGACGGTCGCGAGGATGATCGCGCTGATGAACGCGATCTCACTCCTGCGATCGCGAAGACCACTCAACTGGTAGACGATCAAGATCCACATCGGCGCGAGCTGGCTGATGAAGTCGAGTTCCACATCGATCACGTTCTTCGCCATGACTGCCTCGACGAGAAGGCAGGCGGCGGCAACGAGCGCAACCCTGACCTGCGGATCGCGGAGCTGGCGTCGCGAGGACGTATCGCCATGCGACAACGCACCACCAGTGCTCATCAGCCCACCTCCCGTACTCGAATCGGCACGAACACGCCCCGCCAATACTCATCTGGCCGCGCACAACTTGCACGATGCTGACCGACAACCGCATCAGCGCCATCCCTGATCCTGTTGCCCGGAACTACTGAGCTCCCGCTGCCTCCGGTCAGAGGCTGAAACGGACAGGCTCGATCTGTCGGCTCTTTCCTTACGAAGGCTTGACCCTGCGTTTACGACCGGCTCCTACGTTCCGAGTGTGTCCAGAGCGATTGTCGTCACAGCGATCGCCTGCGCCTCGATGGCGGTCGGGGCCCTCTCGGCTCCGGCCGCCACGGAAATCAGCGCAGCGAATTGCGCCCGCACGTCGGTCGGCTTCGTGCCGCTCAAGGATTTCGGCGCCGGCTCTTACCAGGGGTTTGAAGGCGGGCTCTATCCGGGTGGCTCGAATGCGCCAACCCGCGCTTACCTGGCGCAGGGGAGAGCGATGGCGCGCACGGTCGTCCCGCGCGGCGCTGACGGCCGGCCTTCGCCCAGTGGACGTATCGCCCTGCTCTCCATCGGGATGTCGAACACGACCCAGGAGTTCCAGGCATTCATCCGGGCGGCGGCCGCGGATCGGAGCACCAGTAAGCGCGTTGTTCTCGTCGACGGCGCGCAGGGAGGCCAGGACGCCGAGACGATCAAGGATCCCGGGGCTCCGTTCTGGAGCCGTGTGGACGAGCGGCTCGCCCGGGCGGGCGTGACGCGCCGCCAGGTCCAGATCGTCTGGCTCAAGCAGGCCATCGCCCGCGAGTCGCGACCGTTTCCCGAGGATGCAGGAGGGTTGCAGGCGAGTCTTCGCTCGGTCGTGGGGATCCTGCGAAGCCGCTATCCGAACCTGAAGCTCGTCTATGTGTCGAGCCGTACCTATGCGGGCTATGCGACGACGCAGCTCAATCCCGAGCCGTACGCATACCAGAGCGGCTTTGCGGTCAGATGGCTGATCCAGGACCGGATGGAGGGCAGGCTCGTCGGCCCGTGGCTCGGCTGGGGCCCCTACCTCTGGACGGACGGGACGAAAGGCCGGAAGGACGGACTGCAGTGGACGTGCGACGACGTCCGCGAGGACGGAACGCATCCGTCGCCGTCGGGGCAGACGAAGGTCGCCGGCCTGCTCCTTCGCTTCTTCAAGTCGAGCCCGACCTCGCGCAGCTGGTTCCGGTCCTAGCTCGGGACTCTCCCGCGGAGGATGTCGGCCAGCCGGGCCGAGTCGATGTTCCCGCCCGAGACGATGCACACCACGCGGCCTCCGCCGGCTCGACCCGCCAACGCTGCCGCGACGGGGAGCCCGGCCGCCCCTTCGCCGACGATCCGAGCGCGCTCGACCAGGAGCCGTACGCCGGCAGCCGCGTCCGCGAGTGAGATCGAGAAGGCATCCGTTACGAGCGAGCGCGCGTGCTCCCACATCTCGGGGAGGAGCGCCCCTGCCCCGGCGCCGTCGATGAACGACGGCGTGTGCTCGACGTTCATCGGGACGCCGCGGTTGCCGATCGCGGCGGTGACGGGGGCTCCTGTCTCCGGCTCGCAGACGTAGACGTTCGTGTTCGGACGCAACGCCTTCACGGCACTCGCGATCCCGGTCGTCAGGCCCCCGCCGCCCCACGGGATGAGGACGGCGTCGAAGTGGTCCAGGTCCTCGACGAGCTCCAGGCCGATCGTGCCATTGCCCGCCATCACGGCGTCGTCACGGACGGGGTGCACGAAGTAGCCGTCGACGCCTTCCAGCCTCCCAGCCTCCATCGCCGACCACCACTCGTCTCGACTGACACGCACGATGCGCCCGCCGAGGCGCTCGACGGCCGCGAGCTTCGACATCGAAGCGGTGTCAGGGACGACGGTCGTCACCGGCACCCCGAGCTTGCGCGCCATCCACGCCACCCCTTGGGCCATGTTGCCCGCACTCGTGGTGACGAGACCGCTCGCGAGTGCCTCCCGCGGTGCACTCAGGATCGCGTTCGCTGCACCCCGCAGCTTGAACGAGCCGATCGGTTGGAGGTTCTCGAGCTTGAGCCAGATCTCCGCCGGCGCGTCGTCGGCATGCAGCCGGACGAGCGGGGTGCGGATGACGATGTCCGCGATGCGCTCCCGAGCGCGCTCGATGTCGGCGAGCGGGATCAGAAGTCGACCTCGGACCCGACTCCCTGCTCCCGCGCGCGGCGCACGACAAGCTCTGCGGAGGCGAGATCCTCGACGGCGATCCCGAGCGACTCGAAGACCGTCAGCTCGTCCTCGTGCGCGCGCCCGGGATGCATGCCCGCGAGGACTTCGCCGAGCTCGGCCTTGATGTGGTCGGGGTCGATCGCCCCCTCGGCGGCCGCGAGGACGTAGTCGCCCGCCTCGTTCAGGCAAGACTCGCGACGGTCGGTGAAGAACGAGGAGTGAGCGACGGTCTCGGTATCGAGCTCGCGCGCCGTTGGGAAGCAGGAACCGACGGCGTTCACGTGCGCGCCGCGCGCGAGCCAGCGCTTCTCGACGATCGGCTCGACCGCGGCGGTGGTCGTGCAGACGACCTCGGCGCCGAACAGCGCAGCGTCCACCGATGGAGAGACGGTCGCGCCGACCTCGCCCGCGAGCCGCTCGGCCGCGTCCAGACTGCGCGACCAGATCCGAACCTCGGGGTCGTCGAGCACAGCGCGCAGCGCATGGACATGACCGCGCGCCTGCGCACCCGCACCGAGGATCGCGACTCGCTGCGCGTCGGGCCGGGCCAGCGCGCGCGTCGCGACCGCCGATACCGCGGCGGTGCGAATCTCGGTCACGGGAGAGGCGTTCAAGATCGCGATGAGCTCGCCCGTCTCACCGTCGTGGAGGAGGACGCTCCCCATGTGCGTATCGAGCCCTCGCGCGGGATTGGTGGGCACGACCACGATCTCTTTCAGCCCGTACGCAGGAGTCGCTCCGTCGCGGTAACCGGGCATGAGCCCCAACAGCGTGCCGGCGTTCGGCGGCCGCGCGATCGAGCGGAGAGGCTGATACAGATCGCCCCGCGCGAGAGACGTGAGTACTTCAGCCATGGCCTCGATACAGGACTCCATGTCGAGCAGGCGACGAACGTCGTGCTCCGAGAGGACGAGGACGCTCACGGGAACAAGCCTCGCAGATGAGTGCGCTCGCCCGGCGTGAGCTCGACCGAGAGGGCTTCTCGCACCGGTG
>JAOUHF010000101.1 GCA_029865325.1 Thermoleophilia bacterium | reverse complement strand
AAAGGTCAGGGAGTCGCATCGTGTAGTCAGTTCTCGCACACGCCGTGCGGTACCGACGTGACTGCAGCCGTTCGCGCTTCCGGCTATCGCTACGCGACCTTCGGTGAGAATCTGTTTGCGGGGATATGGGGGCACGTGTCGGCACGTGACGTCGTAATGGCATGGCTCCAGTCGCCACCGCATCGAGCGAACGTGCTCGATGCGAGCTTCCGAGACGTCGGTGCAGCTCCTGCGCGTGCGCCTGGTTTGCTCGGCGCCGGTGACGCGATCGTCTGGACTGCAACGTTCGCCTCGCCTCGCTGAGGCTCACCTGAACGATGCGTCGGTACGCCCGGGAGTGACCGGCCGTGCGCTCGTCAGGTCTAATTCAGGTGATGGAGAGGGCCGAGCGTGACGCGACCATGCGCCAGGGAATCGTGCTCCCGGAGACCCCGCGACAGCGCCGTGAGAAGGCTGCTCTCGATGAAGATCTCCGCTCGATTCCACTCGCTGGGAAGCCGCTCCCCGTCCGTATGCGGAACTTCAGTCCGCGCGCGGATGCATACCTCGCCGCCACGCGAGGCCCGCTTCCGTACATGCTCCGCCTTCGGGAGATCGAACAGCGGACAGAGGCTCACGGGGGAACGCTTCTTGCGGCGTGGCACGCCCTAGCCGAGGAGTGCGACGGTGACCCGGTGCGCTTTCGCCGGCGTTGGCGGACCGTCGCGAAGAAGGCAGCCTTCGATGAAGTCAACGATCTGATCGATCGTCACAACCGCTGGTACCCGGTGGAGTCGCGGCTCCCCATGGATCCGCGCCGCGGCGACTACGCATTCGTCAACGGACGCGACTATCGTCTCTCGCCACTCGACTCCGACTGGGTGCTCGAGCGCTACCCACCCTCCCTCAGACGCGCTCGGGCCGACGCGCCCTGACGAGCGCGTCGATCGCTGGTCTATCCGCGCCCGAGACGTCGCGGAATACGAGCTCGGCTTTCTCGATCTCGAGGCCGGCGAGCTCGGCGGCGATGTCGTCGGGCGTGTAGAGAAGGTCGGGGTCGCGCGGCCCCCCGGCGCCGCCGGCGATGTTGCTCAGATCGTGCCCGACGAGCAGGAATGTTCCTTCGGCTCCAAGTGCCGAGACGGCTCGGTCGAGAGCTCGGACGCGCTCGCTCGCCGGGACGTGGAGGTACAGCACGACCACGAGATCGAAGGCGTTGGGCTCAGGCTCATACTCGAGGAGGTCGGCGCAGACGAACTCCACGGTGAGCTGTTCTCGCGCGGCCCGTTCGCGAGCCTTGGCGATCGCGATCTCGGAGAAGTCGACTCCCAGTACATCCCAACCACGTTCGGCGAGCCAGCAGGCGTTCTGGCCCTCGCCGCAGGCGAGATCGATCGCACGTCCCGGCTCGAGGTCGGCAACCTCGGCAACGAGGAAGCGATTGGGCCTCGTGCTCCACAGGCTCTCTGCTGCCGCGTACTTGCGATTCCAGTGGTCACGCTGCACGGGGGCGGACCCTTCCTGCGACACGGTAGGTAGCGGCGAGGGTGAGGGCGCAGAGCCCGCCGGCGACGACGAACGGCGTGGCATCTCCGTATGCGTCGGCGAGCGCCCCTCCGGCGGACGGACCGACGAGCTCACCGAAAGCCCAGGCGGTGTTCATGACGCCGAACGCCAGGCCTTGCGCGAGCCCCACTGCTTCCGCTCGATGTGACGTCAGCGCCATGCTTGGCGTATACAGACTGCCGAAGCTGGCCGCCGCGGCGCACACCAGGAGCGCGATGAGCGCTGGGCCTGAAACCGTTGCGACGGCGAGGCCGATAGCGACAGCCACCGACGCCGTCAGCGCGACGCGAACTGGGAGGAGGCGTCCGACCCGGTCGCTGAAACGACCGAGGAACGGATTGAGGAAAACCTCGATCAGACCCGCGACGAAGAAGACGGTGGCGATCGCGAAGGTGGTCCAGCCGGCGTCGTCGAGAGCGAGAGGCGTGAGCACGATGAGGAGGCCCAAGAGCATCGCCGGAAGCATGTTCAACCAGAGGCCTCCGAGAAACCGCTTGTCCCGAAGCGCGAGCCTGAGCCCCCTGAACGTTGCGGCTTCGACGGGCGAGGATCCGGCGAACGACGCGAGCGCCGCGAAGACGAGCGTGAGCAAACCGACGACAGTGAACGAAAGCCGAATCCCCGCGAGTTCGGCGAGACCGCCGAACATCGGTCCCAGCACGGCACCGAATACGGCGGCGCCGAACGCAGTTCCTATCACCTCGCCGCGTCTCGCCCGAGGCGCGGCGACCGAGATCCACGCGAGTGCGCCCGCCCAGGTCGCCGTGCTCGAGATGCCTTGGACGAAGCGCGCACCGCCGAGCGCGAGTGCGCTGTCGGCGCCCGCAAACGCAAAACTGGCAACGGACAGGAGCAAGAGGCCGCCGACGACGGCTCGTTTCGGTCCCCAGCGTGCAGCCGCAAGGCCTCCCGGAATGCCGCCGAACAGCGCCCCGGCCCCGTACGCGCCAACGAGGAGCCCCACACCGGCTTTCGAGAGGCCGTACTCCTCCGCGTATCCCGGCACGAGCGGGGTCAGCGCTGTGAAGAGCATCGCGTCGACGAAGATGATCGAGCTGACGAGGAAGAGAAGGCGTCGCACGCCGGCCAGGATACGCGCCCAAAGAAAATGCACCGAGCCGGTGGCGCCTTCGTCCGGCTTCCCGACTGACCGCCGCCGAAGCGACTGCCGATCGGAGAGCCATCAACCTCGGGCGTTCCGTACTCGGTGCATCGGGGACTCTATGGACCAGGTTGTCTCAGGTCAAGCACTGAAACCACGAAATCCCGCGCAATTTGCGGGAACTTGATCGAAACGTTCTCACGAATACCCATCGCGATAGCACGACGTGGGCTCATCGGAGCCCACGTCGTGCTCTACGGATGGACACTCTTTCTGCGGTCAGCGGGCGAGCTTGACCTGGACGAGTCGGTAGCCCGCGATGCCTGCCAGCGGGTTGTCGCCGTTCTTGTAGGCCTTCACGAAGAACTGCACGTTGTACCCGTTCCGCGGCTGCGGGAAGCTCGACCGTGGGGTCATCTGAAACACGACCCATCCGTCCGTGAGGGTCGGCCGACGGGGGGCTGCCGCGTTGCTGACGAGCGGCGTCGAGCGCACGAACACGATCGCGTCGCGCACAACGAAGCCGCGCGTGTCCTTCACCCGGACCTGGACGCTGAACGGGGCGACCTGTGACCGAATCGGGTTCGGTGTGAACCTGACCTGATCGACGATCAGGCGCTCGGTCTTGGGGACACTCGTGACCGGAATCGACTTCTCGCCGGACGGCAACGTGATCACGCCCACGGGTCCGGAGGGGGCCACTACGGCCTGCTCGCCGGAGATCGCGGTCGTCGAGCCGGCGCTGTTTCGCGCCGTCACGTTGACCCGCACCCTGCGCCCGACATCGCTCGACGTGAGCCGGTACTGCGTGCCGGTTGCACGCGGGATCGAGACGCAGTTCCCACCTCCGCTGTCACAGCGAAGCCACTGGTACGTGAAGCTGATCGTCCCGCCGCCGGTCCACGACCCGCGATTCACGGTGAGTGTCGAGCCCTCGACCTGCGTACCCGAAACGCTCGGCCGCTGCGTGTTCACCGGCTTCGAGACGCCCGCCTTCACCGCGGCGGTCGCGTTTGAGGCCCAGGTTGTCGACCCGACAGCGTTGGTTCCAGTAACGCGAACGCGAATGCGCCACCCGGTGTCCGCGGAGACGAGAACGTAAGACGTCCCCGTGGCACCCGTGATGTTATTGCAGTTGCTGCCATCCGCGGCGCCCCCGTCCGAACCGCACCGCACCCACTGGTAGGAGAACGAGATCGGCGGGGTGCCCGTCCACGTGCCAGTCGTGGCAGTGAGCCGCTGGCCCACGTTCGGCGTGCCGGAGATCGAGGGATCCGCGGTGTTCTTCGGCGCGCCGCTGTCGTCGGTGACGACCGAAGTCGCCTCGGACAGGGCGGAGCCGGAACCCTCCGCGTTCGACGCGCTCACGAGGACGCGGATACGCGCGCCGACGTCTGCGCCCACGAGCACATAGGTGGTGTTGGTCGCACTCGGGATCGCAGTGCAGTTCGCCCCGGCGCTGTCACAGCGTCGCCACTCGAACGCGAAGCTGATGGGGGCCGTGCCGGTCCAGCTCCCCGTACCGGCCACGAGTGTCTCACCCTTGAGAGCGGATCCGGTGATCGTCGGGGGGGACGTGTTCGCCGGCGCGGCTTGCGGGCGAGCCGCGCCGCTCAGCGGGAGCACCAACGCAGTCAGTGCCGCCGAAAGCAGGGCGGCAAGTACGACTGCGTGCGCGCCCTTCCGGTGGCGCGGTGGACTGTTCTTCTTCTCTTTGTCGCTCATCGTCATGCACCTCCATCCATAGCCCTGCTCTCGAGCAGGGATCTGTGTGTTTGTCCCATCTGTCTGCCTACCGTCGGGGTGAACCAGGTTGCCTGTCACGCAACCCGGCGACTCTGAAGATCCTCCGAGAGGCTGCTATCGGTCGGCGTATCCAAACCGCGAGCGCTTACAAGCCGAACGACGTCGCCTCGACGTGCCACCACGACGCCGTGGCCTTCCATCACCCGCCATCCCGCCGCCCGATGCAGCAGGGTGTCCATCGCCAAGAGGCCCTGAGCGTCCTCCTTGGACAGTGCGATGGTGGAGACGAACTCACGGCCGTCTTGCACCGTGACGAGGTGGAAGCGTCCGTCGCTCATGCCGGCACTCCTGCGAAATCCGAGACATAGAGTGCCGGCTCCTCGAACCGGTCCGCCAGAATCGCGGACGCCTCTCGCACGCTGTATCCCGTGCGAATCTTCGACAGCTCAGAGAGCGCGCCATCGAGGGCAGCGCTGACTCCTGTCAAACCGCCAGGCGCCGACTCTCTAACCGGCCGCAGCGTGTAGCTGTCGCCTCCCGGCCCCGGAGCTGCAATCCAGAGGGCGCCGTTACGGCTGCGCATGAGATCCGCCATCTCTCCGAGCACAGCTGCCCCTTCGGCACTGACCGAATCCGCCGTGGCGAGATCGACGACGACGTCGTTCGCGTCACGCCTGATCGCCTCGCCGAACGCCTCTCGGAGTGCGGCTGCCGCGCGGAATTCGAGCGACTCGCGAAGGCGAAGGATCCAGACGCTCGCACCGACGCGCCTAACTGATATCGGTTCTGACGAGAATGTTCGTACCTTGGTCATCATGAGTCCCAAGGTAGGACAGCCGAGTGAGGGACGTCATCAGGCTTGTGGCCAGCGTGTTCCGAGTCTGTGAGGATTACCTCACAGACTCGGCGGGGACGAGCTTGTAGCCGACCTCGCGAACAGTGACGATCCGCTCGGGATGCGCGGGGTTCCTTTCGATCTTGCGCCTGAGGTTCGAGACGTGCGCATCACATGCCCGCGTGTCGCCCACGTACGGCGTCTGCCAGAGGTGTTCCATGATCTGGTGTCTCGTGAACGCCCGTTCGGGCTCCTCCGCGAACAGCAGCAGAAGTCGGAACTCCGAGGGGGTCAGATTCACTTCGCGGCCGTCGACTGTAACGACATGTCTCGCTAGATCGAGAACGATCCCGCCGACACGGAGCTCGGTCCCCGGCCCTGACTGCCTGTCGAGCTCTCGACGGCGCAGTATCGCCCTGATCCGGCTTACCAGCTCGGCGGTCGAGAAGGGTTTGGTCACATAGTCGTCTGCGCCGAGCTCGAGGCCGAGAACACGGTCTACCTCCCCGTCGCGGGCGGTGAGCATCACGATCGGAACGTCGCTCTCGCCCCGGAGCGTGCGACAGACGTCGATTCCCGACATGCCGGGAAGCATCACATCGAGGAGCACGACGTCGAAAGGCTCTCCTCGCGCGGCAGCGAGCGCCGCCAAGCCGTCGTCGGCGGTCTTTACCTCGAACCCTTCCTGCTCGAGCGCGTAGGTCACAGGATCGAGGATGTCGCGCTCGTCGTCGACGAGGAGGACGCGGGGACTCATCGGCACCCCCTCGCTTCCCCGGCGGACTTGAGCACGATCGATACCGTAGTCCCTTCCTCGGATCGGCTCTCGATCGACAGAGTTCCGTCCATCACGCCGACAACCTCGCGGACGATCGACAAGCCGAGACCGAAGCCCTCACCGTTGGAACCCGCCGCTCTGTAGAAGCGGTCGAATGCCCTGCCGGCCTCGAACGGCTTCATCCCGGGGCCCTCGTCCGCCACCTCGATTCGGACGTCGCGGTGATCGAGGTGCGTCGCTCGGAGCGTGACGCCTTGTCCGCTCGCGTGTTTGAGGGCGTTGGTTGCGAGGTTATCGAGTGCCTGATGGAGAAGCTCGCTGTGCGCCAGCACCTCGACGTTCTCGCAGCAGAGCTCGACCGAAACCGAAGGATCACCGGCGTTCTCCGCAATGTCTCGCAGCATGGGAGACAGCGGGACGGGCTCGAGTCGGACCGACTCCGACCGGGTCTGGGCGCGCGCCAGAGTCAGAAGCGCGTGCGCCAGCCGGGTCAGGCGCGTCGTCTGGCGCTCGACGACCGCGAGGAACCGGTCGCGATCTGCCGGTTGCTCCTTTGCGCCTTGCTGAAGCACCTCGACGGCGCTCGCGATAGCGGAGAGCGGGGTTCGAAGCTCGTGTGCGGCGTTCGTGACGAACTCGCGCTCGGCGCGCTCCCGGCGCTCCTGATCGGTGACGTCCGTGAGGACGACAACACCCGCATGCGAGCGACTGGTGGCGGGTAAGAGCGCAATCAGGTACGTCCGCTCGGGATCGGGATGGACGCGCATCGTTTCGGCGCTCGTCCCGGGATCGAACAGAGACCTCCCGGCCTCACGAAGCGAAAACGCCGGCCAAGGTTCTGGCAGCGGCTTGCCGACAGCCAAGTCGGTCCCAAGCAGGCGGTGAGCGCGCGAGTTGGCGAACTGGACGACGAGACCGTCGTCGACCGCAACCACACCTTCCTGCAGCTGCTCGAGCAGGCGCTGCAGCCGATCCCGCTCTTCTTCGAGCTCCTCGAAGGACCTACGGAGGTGCTCACGCATCCGGTCGATCGTCCCGGCGAGCGTGCCGAGCTCGTCGTGGAAGTGGGGCCTCAGCTCTCGGTCGAACCGACCCTGCTCGATGTCGGCAGCGGCGGTTGCGATCCTGCGCAGCCGCCGAGTGATAAGGAGCGCGACGCCAAGGCCGGCCAGTGCGCCGATGGCGACGGCCCACAGCGCCGCCCGCAGAATCTCGGCCCGCACGATTCCCAGCGCATCTTCGAGATCCGGCCTGGCTGCGACGGCGATCAGTACCGCGGCGTTCTCTCCACGAAGGGGGAGTGCAACGGTGACCAAGCGCCCGCCGTCGACGGTGTCAACCACTCGCCTTCCTTGCAGCGCCGTATCTCGAAGCTTGGCGAAGTTCGGGAGCGACGCGACGTTGATTCCCCGCGATTGCTCGGGAGTGAGAGGCGACCCCTGGCGGTCGAAAACGAAGAGAGCGAGCTGTTGCGACTCACCGAGTTGGTCGACGGCTGGCTGGATATCGCCTCTGTCAGATGCGGATGTGACTTCGAGGGCCGCCGTGACCGCCGAGCCGGCGGTGAGCTCCCGGGCGCGGGCACGAATTGCATCTTCACTTCTCGCGTTGAACACCTGCGCCACGGCGACCGCGGTAAGTGCGGCGATGCTCGCGAACGCAAGTGCCAACCACCAGCGCATGCTCAGTATCCGGGACTGCATGCGAGGAAGTATGCGGACGGTGTTGTAGTGGCCCTGTCCGTGAGGAAACCCTCACACGATCCATAGAGAACCCAGGCAACGCGGGGAGCCTTCACCACGACGCGGCTACACCATGCGGGCATGGAACTTCTCCATGCGACCCGCGCTTTGGCGACACATTCTTCAGCGACGGACCCGCGTGAAGCGCTGCGCGCCGAAACCTACTCCACCCCCGCGGCTCGTGTCGGCGACACCGTCCTCGCCCAGGACGGAGCCCTCGGAAGGATCGAGCGCGTCATCCGCTCCGAGACGAGCATGCCGGTCTACGTCGTCGTTGCCGTCCGTAGGCTCGTAGGACGTAGTTACCCGGTGATTCCGTGGTCTCTCGTCACGGCCGTCGACCGGTCAAGGCGACGGGTCTACGTCCGGGGTCGCTGCGGGAGGATCAGCCAGTTTTCCGAGACGCTTCCGCTGGTCGTCTGAGCACTCGAGGCGACCAACGTCCCGGCCTCGTCGGGTATCGCGTGCTCGGGCGTTACGGAGAGCTCGGGACCGTCGTCGGCATGGAGTTGGCGCCCGGAGAAATCGACGGCCCGG
>JAOUHF010000100.1 GCA_029865325.1 Thermoleophilia bacterium | reverse complement strand
TCATGCGTCGGACGCGGCCGGAAGCGGGCGACGATTCCCTGAGGGTCGGGACCCTGGAGATCGACCCGCGCGCCCGTCGCGCGAGTCTCGACGGACGTGAGCTCGCGCTCACGACGAAGGAGTTCGACCTCCTCTCGCTTCTCGCGTCGGATCCGGGCGCCGTGATCGGTCGCCAACAGATCTTGCGCGAGGTGTGGAACACGGACTGGCTCGGCCCCACGAAGACCGTCGACGTGCACGTCGCCTCGCTTCGACGGAAGCTGGGCGACCCGCACTGGATCGAGACGGTTCGAGGGGTCGGCTTGCGGCTCGCGCCCCAGACGTGAGACGTCGCCTCCTCGTCAGCTACCTCCTCATCGCCGTGCTCGTGCTCGTGCTGCTCGAGATCCCTCTCGGGATCGCGTATGCGGAGAACGAAAGGAGCGAGCTCACGGACAAGGTCGAGCGCGACGCGGTCGCTCTCGCGACGCTCGTGGAGGATTCGCTCGAGCACGAAACGCCGGTGCCGCAGGAGGTGCAGCGCACGGCGGCCCGGTACGACGCGGCCACGGACGGGCGCGTGCTCGTCGTCGACGCACAGGGCCTTCGGATCGTCGACACCGCACCGACGGGGAGCTCTGGTTTCTCGTCTCGTCCCGAGATAGCGTTGGCCCTCAGGGGCGAGATCGCCACCGGCACGCGCCGATCGAACACACTCGGGACGGATCTCCTCTACGTCGCGGTCCCGGTCGCATCGAGCGGGGTCGTCCACGGGGCCGTCCGGATCACGTACCCGATGTCCGCGGTCAACGACCGCATTCACCGGTACTGGTGGATCCTCGGCCTGATCGCGGCCGGTGTCCTGGCCGTTGCGGTCGGCGTCGCTCTCGTTCTCGCCCGCTGGGTCGCCCGCCCGCTCGCCCGACTCGAAAGGGCGGCGGAGTCCATCGCGACCGGCGATCTCACCGCACGGGTAGACGTGGCGGGGCCGCCTGAAGTGCGGCAGCTTGCGGAGACGTTCAACGGGATGGTCGCCAAGCTCGACGTCCTCGTCCGCTCGCAGGACGAATTCGTCGCCGACGCCTCGCACGAGCTGAGAACACCACTCGCTGCCCTGCGCCTCCGGCTCGAGAACCTCGAGCGAGATCTCCCGGAGTCGGAGCGCCTCGAGGTGGAGGGGGCGCTCGCGGAGGTCGCGCGACTCGGCGCTCTCGTCGATGCCCTGTTGGCTCTCGCGCGGGCCGATCGCGCCGAGGCGGCACCCCGGCCGCTGGACGTCACCGCGGCCGTCGACGAGCGGCTCGCCGCGTGGTCCGCACTCGCAGACGAGCGCCGGGTACGGCTAGAAGCCGAGTCCGACCCCGCGGTCGTGGCGCTCGTGACTACCGGGCGATTCGAGCAAATGCTCGACAATCTCCTTGCGAACGCCCTCGACGTCTCTCCGGAGGGCGCTGCCATCACCGTGTCGGTGCGACCTGCCGCCTCGCTCGTCGAGATCCACGTCGTTGACGAAGGCCCGGGAATGAGCGCCGGCGATCGGGTGCGAGCCTTCGATCGCTTCTGGCGGGCGGGCCGTGCGCAGGAGGGGTTCGGACTCGGGCTGGCGATTGTCGAGCGGCTCGTCACGGCCGACGGTGGCCGGGTGGAGTTGCGCGAGTCTGCAGGCGGCGGCCTCGACGCGGTGGTGACGCTGCGGCGCGCCCCGCGCGACGGTGAGTCGCGGCCGTCCGGCAGATAGCGCTCGCGCGGTGCAGGTCGTCCAGCTCGGAGACAGCGCCTGAAGGCCTCCCGCATCGGTCTGGGGTGCAACAACTTCGGTAGGCAGATCGACCTCGCGGCGACCCGCGCGGTCGTCGACGCCGCTCTCGAAGCAGGAATCACGTTCTTCGATACGGCGAGGAGATCTACGGAAACGACGAAAGCGGCGAGCGGTTCCTCCGGGAGATTCTCGAGGGTCAGCGCGATCGCGTCGTCTTCGCACGAAGTTCGAGCTGGGCGCCGGATCGGCGGTTCGGCGGCGAGGACTACATCCGGCGGCGATCCACGGTCGCCGGAGCGGCGCGGACGGACCTCATCGGTTCACCGTCCGCCTGATCTTCCTCCGTTCACTACGGTCTCGTTATGGGCCAGCGCCCGCCAGACGAGCGCCCAGCGCTAACCCCGGCGCCACACGCCCAACACGATCGAACCGCACCGGAACATCCGATCGACGACGTTCTGCCGGGGGAGGCGCGGGTTCTCGTCGCCGCCCAGGAGGCGCTCGCCGGTCGGCAGCGCGGCGCTCGGGGACTCTGGCCATTCCTTGGCCCGGCCTTCATCGCCGCGGTCGCCTACGTCGACCCGGGGAACTTCGCTACGAACATGGCGGCCGGAGCGAGATTCGGCTACCTGCTGCTCTGGGTCGTGATCGCCGCGAACCTGATGGCCATGCTCGTCCAGTCGATGAGCGCGAAGCTCGGCATCGCCACGCGGAAGAACCTCCCCGAGGTCTGCCGTCAGCAGTTCTCGCGGCGAACCAACATCGGCCTCTGGATCCAGGCAGAGGTCATCGCCATGGCAACCGACGTCGCCGAGTTCGTCGGTGCAGCACTCGGTCTCAACCTCCTCTTCGGAATCCCGCTCTTTCCCTCAGCGCTCCTCGTCAGCGTCGCCTCATTCCTCATCCTCGCCTTGCAGTCGCGGGGCTTCCGGCGACTCGAGGCAGTGATCGCCGGGCTCATCGGGGTCATCGTCGGCGCGTTCGCCCTGCAGGTCTTCATGGCCGAGCCGACGGCGTCCGGGCTCGCAAGTGGGCTCGTGCCAGGCTTCGACGGAACGGAGAGCGTCCTCCTCGCGGTCGGGATCATCGGCGCAACCGTGATGCCACACGTCATCTACCTCCACTCCGCGCTCACGCAGCATCGAATCGTCGGGGTGACCGAGGACGACAAGCGCCGCATCTTCCGCTTCGAGCTCGTGGACGTCGTCATCGCCATGAGCATCGCCGGGATCATCAACGTGAGCATGCTCGCCATCGCCGCCTCCGTGTTCCACGCGCAGGGGCTCGTCGATGTCGGAGACAACCTGACCGAGGTCTACGACGCTCTCGGCACGTACCTCGGCGGCCACGCGAACACGCTGTTTGGAGTTGCGCTGCTCGCCTCCGGTCTCTCCTCCTCGAGTGTCGGGACGTTGGCCGGACAGGTCGTCATGCAGGGCTTCATCGGGCGGCAGATTCCACTCTTCGTCCGCCGTGGCGTCACGATGCTTCCGGCGCTCGTGATCGTCGCCGTCGGAGTCGACCCGACGCGGGCTCTTGTACTCAGTCAGGTCGTCCTCTCGTTCGGGATCCCGTTCGCGCTGATCCCGCTTCTGCTCTTCTGTCGGAGCAGGGCGCTGATGGGGTCGCTCGTGAACCGGCGCTCGACGACCGTCGCAGGGGTTCTCGTCGCGACGGTGATCATCTTGCTCAACGTCTTCCTGCTCGCGGAGACGTTCGGCATCCTGAACGTCTAGACGAGCTCAGAAGCTCCCGGTCAGCGTCGAGCGCTTGTGCCCGAACACGGGGTGGAGCTCGTTCGGCGACGCATCTCCGCCGCGGCCGAGGCGGCCGAGGACGTGCGCCTCGGCCTGCGTGATCCCCAACGGCGCGAGCGTGCGCTCGAGGTAGATGACGATCACGTGCGCGGAGCGCTCGAGGAGGGCGACCAAGGTCGGCGGTTCGGCCATCACGCGCCGGGCCATCGAGAGGGATCAGCGCCAGATCGGGCTCGACCCAGCGCTTCTTCGCCTTCTGCCGACCAAAGCAGCTCGGGGCTCCAGTGTCCGAGCGGCAGGTTCTTGTCGAGGAGTCCCATCATTATCAAGTACCTGATCGTCTACGCGATCAGCGATCTCCAGTGCTGATCCACCCGCTCGGCGACGCCGTCGAGACGTTCGTGCGACGCGAATACGCCGCGCGATTCATCGAGGAGGTTGGGGCGACGATCCCGAGACTCGCGGGCGGGTTGAACTAGATCGCCGCGCCTTTCCGGCCGGGTTGCGTCTGTGCCTATGTCGCGCCCCAACGGGCGTCCGACCGTCTCAGTGGATGTAGTAATCGACGAACTGGCCGTTTGCCCAGTGCCCGGTGAGGTTGCAGATCAGCGCGTAGTGGCCCTTGTTCAACTTGAGGGTCAGCTTCTTGGTCGTCCCCGCGGGGATCTCTTCGATCTCACCCATCGCGCCCTTCTCGGGCGCGTCTTTCGTCCCCACCTTGGCGAGTTGCCCTGCCGCCTTGTTCGTCCTGATGACGACGAACTCGTGCTCCAACTTACCGGCGTTCTTCACCACGAACGTCACCTTGCCTATTGGGGCATGAGACTTCGTCGCGTTCTGGGGGATGATGTCCCACTCGATCATCTTGAATCTCACGGTCGAAGGCCCATGGGAGGGAAGGGCGGCCGCCGGGAGAAACACAGCGACGGCCATCACCCCGAGAAGTGATGCGAATCTGATCTTGCGGCTCACAACGAACTCCTTCCGTCGAGATCGGTGAGCCCCGCGATGAGGCTCTTCCGTCAGGGAATCCACTTACGAGCAACTCAGTAACTAATACGGATGCCGAAAATCCGCGAAGGCGTCGAGGGTTTCGCAAGAACGAGGGCTGGCCTTCGCATCCGGCACCGTATCAGCTATCAGGCTAGTCCTCGGAGTCTGCTGGGCTAGTCCCGAGAGGAGGTTCTGCGCGTGAGCACCACAGCCTGGAAACGCGTCAGCGGCGCAATGGGTATCCCGTTCGTCATTGCGGTGATCGTCACCATTGCGTTGGCAGGTAACGCACCGGACGACCAGAGTTCTGACGAGAAGATCCTCGACTACTACGCGAGCCACAGCAATCGCGTGAAGGACATCACGACGTTCTTCGTGATCGTTGTCGGCTTGCTTCTCCTCGTCTGGTTCGTCGGCCACGTGCACGCCGTACTGAGAGCTGCTTCGGACGACGGCGGCCGAGCTTCGAGCATCGCTGGAGTGTCGGGGGGCTTGTTCATCGCACTTCTGACCGTCAGCGCCTGCGCCTTCTCTGCCGTCTCGCCGGTGATCAGTGACGCGGGCGACAAGTTCACGCTCGACCCCAACACCTTCAGGCTCCTGAACGTGGTGGGATTCCTGGCGTTCATCGCTGCCTTCATGCTCGGCTCGGCGTTCGCGTTCGCGATCGGCGTCGTCGCCTGGCGGACGGGCATTCTTCCGCGCTGGCTCGCAGCGGCGAGCTTCCTGGGGGGGCTCGGCGGCCTCCTGAGCGGCCTTTTCATCCCGATTGTCGTCTACGTTGCGTGGATCCTGGTTCTGAGTGGCTATCTGGCTTTCCGTCCGGATGGCGCCGCACAGATACAGCCGGCCCCTCCCGCTCCCGCGGCAGGTATGCCCTAAGGACAGCTCTTTACTCCGTCGTGGGGCGGTGATCCCGCCCCACGACCTTGCTCGGCCCTTTCACGCGGCGCTCTACGTCGAGACTCCTCATGCCCACGCGCACCGGAGCTCACTTCGACCTGAACGACATCGCCGCACTCGCGAGTCACGTGGGGCTGGACATCGTCGAATCCGGCTCTGTGGCGTTTCGCCTCCGGTTCGGGGAATGCGCCTCTTCCCTCCTTCCCCGCACGCACTGAGGCTGGTCGAGTGGCTGACCCCGGTTACTCGGAACTGCCGAAGTACCGCTCCCAGCACGCCGGGCAGAAGAACTGCAGTTCGCCGTTAGAACTCGTTCAGTACGACCGGAGGCTCTGCAGGCGTCAGCACGAAGCTCGCCGGTACGTCGTTTCGAGCAGCCCGACCGTGGCGGCAAGCCTCGCGAAGCGCCAGCCGTATGAAACGCGCGCAGAACCGCTCCGTGCCCCCATGTAAGAGAACGAAAAAGCCCCGTTGCCGGGGCTTTTCGAGTAGCGCGGGAACTCGGCCATCGCCGAAACCCCGTTGTCCCTACTCGACGGGTTCGATCGGTGGGAACACCCAGGTGCCGTGGAGGATCTCGGGCTCCGGTTCGTACATCCGGATGGCGTAGTTCCATCCCTCGGTGATGGGCAGGTAGTTGGTCTGGTCGGGGTCGCCGCCGAAGTGGATCGTGATCGAGCCGTCGGGGTCGGGTTCGGCAGTCACGTTGTTGTAGCTGTAGACGCCGAGGTCATTTGCCGGGATGAACCCGTTGGCGTCGTACGCGATGACCGACCAGAACGCCCGAACGGGCACATCCTTGACGGTCAGGACATGTGGCGTGCCGTCGTTCCGCGCGACCGAGCCGAGGTCGGCGTAGGTGTTGGCCAACGGCATCCCACCCCACCCCGCTGCCGTGAACACCAGGTGGGTGATCGGATCGGTCTCTTCTTTCGATCCGAACGCCCCGACGTTACTGACCCCCAGTTTGGCCAGGGTGTTCAGCGCATCTCGTGCCGTCGCCAACTGTTCGATGTTCCTGTCTGGAATCTCGAGCGGACCCGAGCCTCCGCCCTCGACAGCGAGCGCATCCTGCACTGCATTGGCGGCCTCGACGTCATCTGAATCGTCAGCGTCGATGAAGGTGCGAACGATCAAGTAGGCATACCGGCTCCCGACCGCTTCCGCTGTGAGGTCGTAGCGACCAGGCTCGATCTTGGAAAAGCTGTAGTGATCCTGGTTGATGACCTGGAGACTCTGATACCGACCGCCGGTGTCGGGCAACACCACCGTTGCCGGTTGACTCAGATCGAGCACGACCGCCGAGTAGAGGGTGTCGCGATTCATCCGAATGACCGGCTGATTGCCGATCGGTGTCGGCACCCGAAAATGCAGCCATGCACCCAAGCCTGCGGCGTCGTACACCTTCTTGATCGCCACGTCAGACTCGGCTCGAACGAAGTTGCCGATGTTCACGTCCTGCATCACACACTCCCTTCGGGAGACAATGTCTGCCGAGGTCGAGACAGCGCATCGAGGCGAGAGGCGTCCTGGCTGGACACCGCTACCTCGAGACGGGTGCCGTCATCGAGGGTCAGCAGCCTGCCGGCTGCGTCTCCGAGCTTCTTGGGTTCAGCGCCAAGTGCGAGGTCAGCCACTTGGTCGACGACATGGAACTCCGTGCGCAGAAGAGCCGCACCTCGGTTGACCACCAAGACGTCACGAACTTGACGTCCGTAGACCAGGCCGCGCGGCCACTTCGTGGCACCCTCGGAGCGCGCGGCCAGAGCGAACACGCCTTCTTGGTTTCGGAAGTTGCGTCGGCTCAACACCACGCTCACGAGGATCCCCACGACTAGCCACACCAAGAATCGCCAGCAGGGCCCAGATCACACGAAATCATCCTAAACTCGCCCCCTGCACTTAACCACTCAGCGCCACGGGAAACTAGGGGAGAAAGTCCCGACCGACGATTCGTGTCGGTCAAGAGGGCGGTCGATCCCGGCACTCGTGGACTGATCGCTTGTGTCGGAGGGGCGAGTTAAACCCTGACCAAGTACACGCACGCCCTGGTGCGTAGAGATCGTCGCTGCGAGCACGTCATCGTGACGACGGGCCGGGTGCGTAGGAGAGATCCGGCGCGTGACGGAGTTCGAGACGCGCCCGGCCCTACTCCATCGACGAGACCCGACCGAGGTGTCGCCGCAGAGATCGCAGACGACCTCGACGGATGGCCCGGTCCGATCAGCGACCGCGCTCGCCCCGACGCTCCTTTGCGAGCAAAGCCTTTACGGGATCGGTGTGGATCGTCGAGCCGCTGACGTTGCGACCGATCGCCGAAAGACCGCGAAGCCTCGCCGGATCGTGGCCGTCTGCCGAGCGAGACATGAGCCGCGGGCCGCGCACCTTCGCTTCGGCTTCGTGAGTGCAGGGAGCGTCAGTGACCCCCGCACTCGTTTCTCTCTCCCCGCGGAGCTTGCGGAGGCTCGTCTCTTCATCGTCGACGGGTAGAAAGTCGCCGCGCGTCGTGATCCTGAAAAGCGAAAAGCCCCGTGGATGCGGGGCTTCTCAGTAGCGGGGGCAGGATTTGAACCTGCGACCTCCGGGTTATGAGCCCGGCGAGCTACCAGACTGCTCCACCCCGCGACGCGAGCCCGATTATAGCCGCTCAGCGGCGACAATGGCCACGTGAGACTTGGAGTCGAAGCCGCACTCGTCGGCGGCCGGATCGTTCGAGGCGATGTCGAGATAACGGCAGGAGACGTGACTGCCGTCGGCCTCGCCTCGCCGGGCGGGCGCGGTGTGGCGGTGCCCGGGTTCGTCGATCTCCAGGTCAACGGCTTTGCCGGCGTCGATTTTCTCCACACCGATGCCGAGGGATTCGCGGGCGCCGGCCACGCATTGGCCGAGACCGGCGTCACGTCCTACCTTCCCACCTTCATCACGGCCGCGGAGGAGGAGCTCGTCGCCGCGCTTCGCGAGA
>JAOUHF010000015.1 GCA_029865325.1 Thermoleophilia bacterium | reverse complement strand
CAATGTCTCGCGTGGCGGGAGCCTTCACCAGCACCTGCCGGAGCGCGTGGCCCACAACGGGCACCGCGAGGCGCGCGGAACCTTCTCCGAGCATGGCGTCAGGATGGCGACTGGCTCGAGAACGGCGGCGATCATCGGTCACGAGGCTCGCGTGCTCTCGTCGCATCATCAGGCGCTCGAGAGAATCGGCGACAGTCTCGACGCCGCCGCCTGGGCCGAGGACGGCACGGTCGAGGCTATCGAGGATCGGCGGCAGTTCGCTATCGGCGTCCTCTGGCACCCCGAGGAGGGTGAGGACAAGCGCCTCTTCGAGGCGCTCGTCGACCACGCCCGCCGCTTTCGCGATGAGCGCCGGCGCGGGCAGCGCTTGGCGCGGGCCTATTAGTCTAGGGAGCGTCTATGCGAAGGAAGGGGTTTCGCAGGAGGCGGTTGCCCGAGAACGTCGACGACGTCAGGGCCGAGATACTCCGGGTCGTCGCCCGACGGAAGCAGGCCGCGCCCAGTGACCTTTGGGCCTTCGGCGACGAGATCAATTCGCTGGAGGCGGCAATTTCGGAGTTCCGCCCAGAGTGGGCGGCCTCGCCGTGTGTGTACCGCGTCGCGAGGCTCGAGACCGACCTGGGAATCGTTCCCTTCGAGGACACCGTCCTCCTTCCAGATATCAAGCACACGTACGAGCTCGCCATCGAGATGCTGGCCCATATCCGGACGCAGAAGGATCTCCCTCTGGTCAGGATGCCGCTGTTCCTGCACCCTGACGAGATTGCGCTCGCTCTTCGACCCGTGCAACCCGAGCAGCTGCCCGCGACGACGCTCAGCTTGCCGGAAAAGGAGCTCTTGCCAATCTCGCCGAGGCGCCAGCGCCGACTCATCCGTCGCGAGGACTGGTCGGAGACGCGCCGGGCAACGCTCGATCGCGATAACTGGGAGTGTCGACAATGCGGCGCGCTGAAGGACCTCCACCTGTATCGCGCCGACGAGACGCACGATGAACATGACCCCGCGAGCTACATCACGTTGTGCCGGCGCTGTCTGCCTCAAAGGACGACCACGATGGTCTACCGATCGACGACTGCACACACCCTGGAGCCAGACGACGTGCGCCGGATCCGCTCGCAGCTTGCGCTGATCTTCCAGAAGGGGGCGATCGAATTTGTCGGCTTGGTCCTCGGGAAGGAGTACACCGTCCTCGAGGGCTGAGGACGCCTAGAGACGCGCAATCACCGCAGGGCTCGAGACAGGCTCGAGGTGGGCGCTTCCGGCTCGAGCAGGTCCAGGCGGCTGGCGAGCCAAGCCTTCGTCGTCGACTGAATGAGCGACGTCGCAACAATGCCAGTGCGACATCGTGACCAGCTGACCCCCGCCTGTGGCGTGAAGGCTCCGCGAGGGGGAGGACGTCCGCACGTGCACGGGCTGGCGAATACCATGCCCGTGCCTCGATCGGCGATCAGACGCGGTGAGAACCGCGTGCGAGTCGATGCGGTCTCCCGCGACTCCAGTGAGAAGCTCCCCACAAACCAGCGACGAGGGCGGGCACAGCAGACTTGCTCTGTTGGACGACGACTTCCCGGGCAGAGTCGAGCGCGCGCAGGAGTACGAGCGCGCCGCCGCCGCCAAGCTCCGGGAGCTCATCACGAGATCCGAGGAGCTGTACGCACAGGCGGCGCGCAAGTTGGCCGTCTTCGAAGCCTCCCTCGAAGCCAGACGGGCGACGCTGCGCCGGCTGGGATACTTGATCGAGAAAGAGCGGCGCCCTCATGGGTGAGCGTCTCGAAGGAGCCCAGGGTTTCCCTTTCGTCGTGCCACCGGCGCTGGGTGACTCGGACGATCCCGAGGAGTGACCACAACACCCCAGTCGTCCGACTCGCCCCGGTACACTCTCGACGTCCTTTAATCGGGTCCAGTGAGGCCAGAAAGGAGCGAGATGACGATTCACATCCCTGCCACGGCGAAACCGGTTCTGGGCGCCGAGGCGATCTCGAAGACACTTTCGCGTATCGCGCACGAGGTCATCGAGCGAAATGAGGCACCGGACGGAGTGGGGCTCGAACACGTTGCCCTCGTCGGCATTCAGACGCGCGGTGTCCCGCTTGCGTCGCGACTTCGCAGGCTTGTCGCGGAGCGGAGTGGCGTGGAGCTCCCAGTCGGGGCTCTGGACATCACGTTTCACCGGGATGACGTGCACGTCCGGGACGGGGGCCGGCCGCCCGACCGTCAACCCATCGTTCGGTCGACGAGCATTCCGTTCTCCCTCGAAGGGCTGAACATTGTCCTGGTCGACGACGTCCTGTATACGGGCCGCACGATAAGGGCCGCGATCGACGCCCTGCTCGATTTCGGGCGACCCGCGCAGATCCAGCTCGCCGTGCTCGTCGACCGGGGTCATCGCGAGCTCCCGATTCGCCCGGACTACGTCGGGAAGAACCTGCCGACCGGTCAGGACGAGCGAGTACACGTCGAGCTCGTCGAGGTGGACGAGATCGACCGCATCCTCCTCGTCGGTGAGAGTGAGGGATGGGACCATGTCTGAGCTACGGCCCCCCGCAGCCCCACGTCGCCACCTCCTGGCGATAGGCGATCTCGACTCCGTCGATGTCGAGCGAATCCTCGAGACAGCACGTGCGCTGGCAGCGTCGCTCGACCGCGAGGTGAAGAAACTGCCGACGCTCCGCGGGCGCATCGTGGTTAACCTCTTCTACGAGTCGTCCACCCGCACGCTCGCCAGCTTCGAGCTCGCCGCGAAGCGGCTTTCGGCCGACACGATGTCACTGCGCTCTGCGGGCTCCTCGGTCGACAAAGGGGAGTCGCTGAAGGACACGGCGCTGACCCTTGCGGCGTATGACCCCGACGTAATCGTCATCCGGCACCCGTCGATCGGTGCGCCCCAGCTCGTCGCGCGCAACACCGACGCACACATCGTGAATGCGGGTGACGGGAAGCACCAACATCCGACACAGGCGCTTCTCGACCTCTACACGATCCACGCGGCGCTCGGACGCCTCGAGGGCGTCCACGTCGCCGTGGTCGGAGACGTGCTTCACTCGCGGGTCGCGCGATCGCTCGTGCAGGCGCTGCGAATCGTCGGTGCCCGCTCGACCCTCGTAGGCCCGCCGACCCTCATCCCCCGCGGGATCGAGGCACTCGGCTGCGAGGTCTCCACGGACATCGCCACGATTGGTGATGCGGACGTCATCTACGTCCTTCGCATGCAGGCCGAGCGGATGGCCGCTGGGGAGGCGTTCGTCCCCTCGCTTCGCGAGTACACCGCCGAGTTCGGGGTCACCCCGGAACGCGTTCGGCCCGGCCAGGTGGTCATGCACCCAGGACCGATGAACCGCGGCGTCGAGATCGATCCGCGTGTCGCGGACTCCGACGTAGCTCTCGTGGCGGACCAGGTGCGAGCCGGTCTCGTGGTACGAATGGCGGTGCTCTATGACCTGGTCGTGGAGCGCCCCGCCAGCGCCAGCGGAACAACGGTCGACGTGTCGGGAGAAGGGGAGTTTTTCCCAGCTCTCGCCGGTTCATCACACGGGGAGGTCTCATGACTCTTGCATGCCGCAACGGGCGAAGCGACTCGCTCGTACTAGAGGGGCGCGTCGTCGCGCCCGCGCAGGGCATCGACGACACCTTGAGGATCACGGTCACGGACGGCGTTATCAGCGCGATCGAATCCGGAGGCACCGGCACCGCTGGCGCGGTCGTGGCTCCGGCGTTCGTCGACCCCCATGTGCACCTGAGGTCGCCCGGCCGCGAGGACGAGGAGACGTTGCGCTCGGGAACGGAGGCCGCCGCCGCGGGGGGCTACTGCGCCATCCTCGCGATGCCCAACACGGATCCCATAGTCGACTCCGCGTCGGTGCTCGGTGCACTCGTCGAACGGGCGCGCGAGGAGGCGGCGATACCCACGGGGTTCATGGCCTCTATCAGCAAGGGCCAGCAGGGTGAGGAGCTCACCGAAATGGTCGAATTGGCCCGCGCCGGAGCGGTTGCGTTCACGGACGACGGAAAGCCGGTGACCTCAGCCGGCCTCATGAGGCGTGCGCTGCAGTACGGGGCGCTTACGAAGTTCCCGCTTGCGCTCCACTGCGAGGAGCCGAGCCTCTCGCGGGGAGGGCATGCGCACGAGGGAGCCGTCTCCGCCGAGCTCGGGCTCGGCCCGTACCCCTCGGCGGCGGAGAGCGTTATGGTCGAGCGCGACTGCGCCCTGGCCGAGCTCGAGCACCGGCCGATTCACGTCATGCACCTCTCCGCACGGGAGTCGGTGGAGGCTGTGGAGCGGGCGCAGGAAGCTGGAGTCCCCGCCACCGCGGAGGTGACGCCGCACCATCTCGTCCTCACCGACGAGGCGGTTCGGTCGCTCGATCCGAACGTGAAAATGAATCCGCCACTGCGGTCGGCGGAGGATCGATCAGCGCTCGTCGATGCGCTGCGCCGCGGAGCGATCTCCTGCATCGCGACGGATCACGCTCCGCATGCCCGGCATGAGAAAGACGTCCCGTTCGAGGACGCGCCGTTCGGCGTCACTGGGCTCGAGACCGCGTTCTCGGCTCTCTACACGCACCTGGTGCTCTCCGGGCAGCTGACGCTCGAGACGCTCCTCGAGCGGATGTCGTCCGGGCCTGCGCGGGCTTTCGGCCTCGACGAGCCGCGGATCGAAGTCGGCGCCAGAGCCAACCTCGTCGTCCTCGACCTCGATGCCGAGTGGACGGTGACCGAGGAAGGCTTCCGCTCGCTTTCGGTCAATTCGTGGCTCCTCGGCGAGACGCTTCGGGGCCGCGTCGTGCAGACCATCGCCGACGGCCGGGTGGTGTACGCGGCGTGACGCCGGACTCCTCGTGCCGGAGGACGGCGTAGCGCATCCTTGAGACCCGTCCGGCGGAGGAGTGACTCGTGCTGAAGCAGCTCCGGCTACTTCCGGGAGACCCAGATGCTTGATCGGGAATTCGCGGCGACGTCGTGACTACCGGCTCGGGAGCAGAGCCTGCTCCCGAGCCGAAACCACGGCCGGGGCGACAAAAGAAGATCACACCGTGTAGGGATAAATCGATGAGCGGGCCGTGCTACCGTGTCGTAGACGTGTATGCAATGCCATTGTCGAGGAGGCAACTGTGAGGGCTGCCCTGAAGCGAGCTTCGTACGTCGTCGTCGGCGCTGGCATCCACGGGCTCTCGACCGCGTACCACCTCGCGAAGGAGCTGCGCGGACGTGGCTCAGATGCCGGAACCGAGATCGTCGTCGTCGACAAGGCGACCCCAGGGGCGGGGGCCAGCGGAATCGCCTGCGGCGTCGTCCGCAACAACTACTTCCAGCCCGCCATGAGCGAGCTGATGCAGGCCTGCGTCGAGGTGTGGGAGTCCGACCCCACGGCCTATGCCTACAACTCCGTGGGGTATGTCGCGCTCGGTGCCGGAGTGCAGGAATCCGACCTGACCGCCACGTTCGAGCGTCAGGAGCGGATCGGCTACCGCTCCGAGCTGGTCGTCGGCGAGGCAGAGGTCGATGGGCACATGAAAGCGCTCTTCCCAGACTGGCGCGCGCAGGGAGTGACGATCTGTCTCCACGAGCACCAGGGCGGCTTCGCGTTCAATGTCGAGTCGGTTCTCGGCCTTCGCGACAAGTGCCTGAGCGAGGGCGTCACGATCCTCTCCCACACCGAGGTCACCGGCTTCCGCTTCGGTCTGGAGGGCACGGTCGCCGCGGTCGAGACGAGCGCCGGTGAGATCGAGGTCGGCGAACAGGTGGTCATCGCGCCCGGACCGTGGGCGAGCCGCTTCTGGGTGATGCTCGGGCTCCCCGAGACGATCGACATCACCACGCCGTCCGGGGAGGTCGTCCACGACCGCCCCATGTGGACGTACTGGAACCTCCAGGAGGGCGAGATCACGGTCGATCCACTGATGTTCGCGACCGCCGACGGCGGCGCCCCGCCTGTGATCCATCTCGACACGGATGCCCCCCTCTACACCGACGACGGTGACCTCGTCACCGACGAGCTCTGGGGGATCTACTTCAAGCGCGACCGGCGCGGCGTCCAAGGTGGCGCCTCACCGCTCGTCGTCGACGGCGACGTCGAGCTCGACCCGTACCCCTCGACCACGGACATCGACCCGAGCTTCCCGGACATGTGGTGCGCGGCCCTGTCGCACTCGATGAGCCGCTTCGAGGGCTGCCGGGCTCGATACAAGATCGCCCGCTCGGGCGGCGTCGGTGCGTTCACGGCCGACAACTTCCCGGTGTTCGACTACGTCAAGCCGAACGTGTACGCGATCCTCGACTCGAACCATGGCTACAAGATGATCGGAGTCGGAAAAGAGGTCGCGAGCGTGCTCCTCGGCGGCCACTCGGGCCTGCTGCATCCGTTCCGGTTCGAGCGATTCGCGACGGGTGATCTTCACCCCGTCTCGAGCTCGCCGTATCCATGGTCGTAGTGGGGTCAGACCCACGGGCTGAACCGCTCAATGGCGTGTCCACCGGCGTAACAGTACTCATGTCGGGAGCGCACGATTAGACTGTCGCCGTCCACGGGCGAGGCCGAGTGTTTCCGAGCGCCTTGCGTCGTCCGTGGACGTCGTCGTTCAGATTGTGCTGCTCGTCGTCGGGCTAACCCTCGCGATCGTCGCGAGTGACGTTGCCGTGGCGTATACGCGCTCGCTCGCGGCCGTCCTCGGTGCGCCTCCCTTCGTCGTGGGGGTCGTCCTTGTTGCGCTCGGCACGGATCTACCGGAGATCGCCAACTCGATTTCCTCGCACCTTCAAGACGAAGGCGACGTCAACGTCGGCGACTCTATCGGCTCGACCCTGACGCAGTACACGTTCGTGCTCGGGCTGTTCCCGCTGATCGTCGCGGTGATCGCAATCTCTCGCCGGCAAGTCGGGCTGGTCACACTGCTGACGGTCGGCGCGCTCGGGCTGACGGCCCTGTTCGTCGCCGACGGCTGGCTTGGGCGGCTCGAAGGCATCGTGCTCGTCGTCGCGTGGGCAGCTGCGATGCTTGCGGTGACACGGCTTCTGCCTCCGACGGCTCCCGAGGCTCCTCCTCGAGTGCGGGTGAATGGCCGCCTTCCGCAAGTCGGCGTGATCCTCGCCACGCTCGCCGTTGTGGGAGTCGGCGCCACGGTCGCCGTGCGCGCACTCGTCGAGCTGGCCGAAAAGCTCGGCGTGCCGGAGTTCCTGCTCGCATTCTTCGGCGCTTCGCTCGGAACCTCCGCACCCGAGATCGCCGTCGACGTCACCGCGCTTATGCGAGGCGCGCCGGCAATCGCACTCGGCGATGCCCTGGGAAGCTCGCTGATCGACGCAACCCTCTCGATCGGGATCGGCCCGATCGTGAATCCTGCCGCCGTAACGGCCGACCTCGCAGTCGTCGCTTCGCTCTACACCGCGGCTGCGATTGCGGCGGTAGGACTGCTCCTGATGGTGCGCCGAAGACATGACCGCGTGAGCGCACCGGTGCTGTTCGGGCTCTATCTCCTCTCGTACGTCGTGCTCATCGCCTTCAATTGAGCGAGGTTCACATCGTGGGATGATCTCCGGTCGTTCGACGTCCTACAGCTCTGTGCCTCCGGATAGCCTGCGCTCGAGCCACGATGCACCGACCGTGTCTGTCAGGCCATGCGCGATGATCGATGTCACGATCGTGAAGGACGCGATGTCGAAGATGAGCGAGCGGTGCGACTCGGTCGACGCCAGAACGAGGAGCGCGAACAGAATCGAGGCGACACCTTTCGGGCCGAACCACGCGATGAACAGCTTGTTCGAACGTGGCTCCTGCACGCCTGTGAAGCTCAGGAGCACAGCCGTCGGTCGTGCAATGAGAAGTGCGAACGCGACGAAAAGCACGAGGCGAGCAACGCTTCCGTCCCAGCCCGTCGTCACCACCAGAGCCCCGAAGATGACGAACACGCTGATCTGGAAGATCGCGCTCACCGACTCGTTGAACTCGGTGAAGGCTTGTGGCATCTCGTGGCGCGAGACGGCGAGAGCGATGCCGGCAACGAACGCGGCGATCAACCCGTTGCCCCACCCCGTCGTCTCAGCGAGGCCAAAGCTCGCGATCGCGATGGCCAGCGCGTAGACGCCTTCGAACTTCGGCGAGACGGCCGCCGGGGGGAGGCGGGCCAGCAATCGTCCGGCGAGCACGGCGACGGCGATCCCCATGACTGCTCCGATACCTGCCTCGAGCGTAAGGCGACCGGCCTCCGTGACGGGCTCTCCCACACCGGTTGCGAGCGCTATGAAAAACAACACGAATGGGAGCGCAAGTCCGTCGTTGAGCCCGGACTCGAGATTCAACGTGTGCCGGACGGTCGCGGGGATTCGCTCCGAGGTGACGACGGCGGATGTAACCACGGGATCCGTGGGAGAGAGAACAGCACCGAGCAATAGAGCTTCGGCCCAACTCAGCTGCGGGAAGAGCGCCTTTCCGGCAATTGCGATGAGGCCGAGGGTGATCGGCATCGCGAGTACGAGCGCGCGGGCCGCCGGCGTCCAGTGCGAGAGGAGGAGCTCGCGCTCCACGACGAGTCCGTCGGCGAAGAGCGTGAGGATGAGCGCAAGCTCGACGGCAATCACGACGACCTCGCTCGAGGGCGAGGGGTCGATCACGCCTGCACCTGCCAAAGCGATACCGGTGACAACCGAGAGAACCGAGATCGAGAGCACGGCGTTTTGCAGCCACCCCGAGAGCGCGCCCGCCGCGCCGAGGAGCAGGCCGAGCAGAAGGAGTACCTCCGGAAAGTCGATGCCCACGGGGCCGGAACTGTAGACCACGTTCACGGGCCCCTTCTAGCGAGCGTCACTTGCGCAACCTCCAGCACTCGTAGACGATCCCCCCCGTGCTCATCTTCCTCCTGCTGGGGTTCGCGCCCTGGCTGCTGCTGCTCACACTCGCGGTCGCGCTGTACTTGACCGTCATCGAGCTTCGAGAAATGGATCTCCACTACGCGTGGTGGATCTGGTGGATCCTCCTCGTCTTCATGACCCACTTCATCGGCTACCTGTTGCTGAGGGCCTACGCTGTCTACCGACGCTGGCACGCGCGAACCGAGTAACGGCCGTCCCCCGCCTGAGCCGGCGCCGAGGCGCGGGCTCCGAGACAGCACGCTCGGACGCATCTTCCTTCTCGCCGTGGTGCTCGTGGCGGCGCTCGCCTTCACGCGCACATGCGGCGCACCCGATCAGAGGATCTCTCAAGACGAGGCAATCGCGATCGCCACGAAGAACGCCTCCTTCAAGCCGTGCGACGAGCAGAAGTGCGTCCTGATCCGCGCTGTCAACCAAGGAATTCCCGTGCGCCTCTTCTGGCTCGTCGGCCTGGCGCAGGCCATCGATCCGAACGGGAATCCCGTTCGCTTTGAGAACTTCCTGATCGACATGGAGACGGGCGCGATCACCCGAGCCTAGAAGCGCCATGTGTCCGCTCCCTACACAGTCTCGACGGCAACGTCGGTACAGGCGGACATGGAAACCGCGTGCCAGTCCTCATACGGTCCCCGCGACGTCGACCGCGGTAGCTGACGCCCGAGGAGGGTGGAATGATCTCGTCGCTGATCCCGACCTGGCTCGCCCAATCTCCAACGATCGAGGAGCTCGACTCCAAGCTGGCCCTCGACACGCAGATCCTGACCGAGACGTTCTACTTCTGGACGGTCGTGATCATGTGGTTGATCCACGTCGGCTTCATGGCCTACGAGGCGGGCGCCGCCCGACGCAAGAACATCATGTCGACGGCGATGAAGAACATCCTCACGATCGCGGTCGTCACCCCGACTTTCTACTACTTCGGCTGGTACATCTACGGTTGCTTCCAGGAGGGTTGGCCCAAGTCCGGCCACGCGAGCCCGGACGCGTTCGAGGGCTTCTGTGGTGCGACCGCGCCGTGGTCGGCCCAGATGGGGCCAAACCTCCAGGATCACGTCAGCGCCGTCTTCTTCCTCGCGTTCCTCCTCTTCTCCTGGACGACCGGTTCGATCATGTCGGGTGCACTGATCGAGCGCGTGCGTCTCTCCGCGTACCTGGTTCTGACCGCGGTGCTGGGCTCCGTCGTCTGGATCCTGGATGCCGCCTGGGGCTGGAGCTCCGGCGGCTGGCTCACCACCCGCTACGGGTTCCATGACGCGATCGCGTCGCTCGTTGTCCACGGTGTCGCAGGAGCATTCGCGTTCGGTGTTCTCCTCAATCTCGGCCCGCGCATCGGCAAGTACACGACGGACGGGTTAGCGCGGACCTTCCGAGGGCACAACACCCATCTCACGCTGATGGGTCTGATGCTGATCTTCACCGGCTTCTACGGCTTCTACGCGGCGTGTCTCGTCATCCAGTCCACGATCTTCCCGGGCTGGTTGAACATCTACGGTTCGCCGACGACGCTCGGCGCAATCGCTTTCGTGATCACCATCGGCTTCGCAGGCGGGTTCACGGGCGGCTGGTTCGCGAGCAAGGGCGATCCGTTCTGGACGTTGTCCGGCGGTCTGGCAGGCGTGATCGCCGTGTCTGCAGGCGCCGACGTCTACCACCCGTCCCTCGCGTACCTGCTCTCGATCTCGGGCGGAATGCTCGCCGTTTGGGCCGGTGGCTACATCGAGAAGAAGTTGCGGGTCGACGATGCGGTTGGAGCCGTTGCGGTTCACGGCGTGTGCGGCTTCTACGGGGTACTCCTCGTCGGGATCTTCGCCGGCGGCTATCCGACCGGCATCAACAACGTCCCGACGTCCTTCGGCGGCCAGCTGATGGGGATGATGGCCTTCCTACCGCTCGCGTTTCTGCCGGGTTATGCCATCAGCTGGATCCTGAAGAAGATGAACCTGCTGCGCGTACCGGCGGAAGTCGAGCTCGAGGGCCTCGACCTGGCCGAGTTCGGGCAGGACTTCTACCCCGAGTTCGAGCGTGTTCCGGAGATCATCATCGAGCCGGACGGCCGCGAGGTCGAAAGTGCTCCGGTGCTACTCGACGCGTACTGGCAGACCAACGGCACTCCGAAGACGCCCGTTGGCGTCGGCGAAAGGAGCTAGGCGATGTTCGACGCATTCCCGTACGACGAGTGGGGCGAGGACGTCGCCGACTTCTGGACGTTCGGCGGCCACAACTCGACCGGAACGTGGATCCTGACGGTTCTGGGCTTCACGGTGATGCTCGTCGCGTTCTGGGGCTTCTTCATCCTCGAGAACCGCAAGCTCGCGCATCAGGCGGATCGCCTGAAGGCATCCGGGGCGCTCGACCGACCTTCGACCACGACGGGCCCCGAGGCCTAGGAGGGAGGAACGATGGCTGGCAAGCAAATCGACTTCCCGCCAATGCAGAAGGAGAACGCGCGCATCGCACCTGTCATGTTCGTGCTCTCGCTGGCCTGCATCGCGGTCGTCGTCATCATTCTGCTTTCGGATCTCGAGGCGCCGTTCATCGGCCCCTGGGGGTAGGTAGCCTGCAACACCGCTTATGTCGAGGCTCTACCTTCGCTGCGCCAGCTGCAGCAGACAGCAGGCGGATGGTCTGATCTCCGGTGCCACCTGGGGCCGCCTCGAGCTACCCCACGGCGCCGAGATCGAGCATCCGGCGCTCAAGGGCTCCATGTTCCGCGTGTGCCCGGCCTGCATGGAGCGGCATCCTGACTGGGAGGCGAGCCTCCTCGAGTCCTTCGGGCTGACGGCTCCGTCGCAGCTACGCGCGGAGGCAGCTCAGTAGAAATCCGGATCGGAAAGCCGCGCATCCGCTGATGTGTGGGGCGGACAACCGGCACGACGATCGCCGACGACCTTGTGACCAGGGAGGCCCGATGAACATTCTTCTCGCCTACAACGACACCGACGTCTCGAATCGAGCGCTCGAACGCGCCGCACAGCTCGCAGGCATGTACGACGCCAAGCTCGTTGTGACGAGCATCACCCCCGTGCTCATCGGCGCTCCGCCTGAGACCGGCCCCGGGCCCGAGCTCCGACGAGCCGACGAGCGCCTGCGCGAGCTCGGGATCGAGGCAGAGCTCGTCGAAGCGATCGGCGAGATCGCAGAGGCCATCGTGCAGGTCGCGGAAAGCCGGGGGGTGGGATTGATTGTCCTCGGCACCAGGGAGCCGAGCCAGGTCGAGCGCATGCTCGGACACAGCGTGTCGGAAAGCGTGCAGCGAATGGTTCACTGCGACGTGCTGATCGTGCATTGACTGAGTCACCGCGCGGGCGACGGAAAGCGAGCACCGCGGCCGCGAAGCGGACGCGCTCTAGGGAAGGCGCGGAGCGCCTTGTCCGCGGAGCGGACCAGTGGAAGGGGTCTGGGGGAACCGGGAGGTTCCCCCAGCATCAACCAGCTACTGGATCCGCGTTAGCGAATTCCGGTCTGGCGCACTAGAACAATCCGACGGTCTCACCGTCGGTGTCGATGTCGATCGCGAACGCGGCGGGCTTCTTCCCGAGCCCGGGCATCGTCATCATCTCGCCGCACAAAGCGACGATCCAGCCCGCTCCCGTGTAGGGCCGTAGGTCGCGCACGGTCACCGTGAACCCGGTGGGTGCGTTCTTCAAGGCCGGGTCATGCGAAAGCGACAAGTGCGTCTTGGCCATGCAGATAGGCAGCCGGCCAAGGTCGGTCTGGTCCCACTCGGCGGCTTTCTTCTTCGCGGCGCGCAGGAGCTCGACGCCGTCGGCCCCGTAGACCCGAGTGGCAATGAGTCGGATCTTCTCTTCGATCGGCGCGTCGAGTCCGTATGCGAAGTCGAAGGTATTCGGCTCGTCCGCAGCTGCGACCACTGCCTCTGCAAAGGCGGTCGCCCCAGCGCCGCCGTTCTCGAAGGCAGTGCAGACCTCGGCGGCGAACGCCCCGTTCTCGAGCGCCAACTTCCTCGCGAGCTCGAGCTCGTCCTGGGTGTCACTCGGGAACTTGTTGACGCACACGACCGCCTGCAGTCCGAAGCCGTTGATGATGCCGACGTGCCGGGCGAGGTTCTGCGCACCGACCTCGATCGCGTCGAGACCGCCGTCCGGCTGGCCGGCGTGGTGCTTCAGTGCTTTGATGCTGGCGACGAGCACGACTGCGCTCGGCCGCAGATCGCCTATGCGGCAGGTGATGTCGAAGAACTTCTCCATCCCCATGTCCGAGGCGAAGCCGGACTCGGTTATGACGTACTCACCAAGCTTCAGCGCCACGCGGTCGGCAACGAGCGAGTTGTTGCCGTGGGCGATGTTGGCGAAGGGGCCACAGTGCACGAATGCCGGCTGCCCTTCGAGCGTCTGCACGAGGTTGGGCTTGACTGCCTCCTTGAGCACGACGGCGAGCGCGCCGGCCGCCTTGATCTGCTCCGCTGTCACAGGCTCGCCATCGAACGTCTGGCCGACGGTGATCCGGCCGAGCCGCTCCCGAAGGTCGGCAAGGTCGCGGGCGACTGCGACGAGCCCCATGATCTCGCTCGCAGCAGTGATGTCGAATCCGGTCTGGCGCGGAGCGCCGTTCAGACGCCCGCCGAGTCCCGTGATCACCTCGCGCAGCGAACGGTCGTTCATGTCGAGGCAGCGGCGCCAGGAGATCGACAGCGGGTCGAGGCCGGCCTCGTTGCCGTGCATGAGGTGTGCGTCGATCATCGCGGCGAGCAGGTTGTTTGCGGCCGTGATCGCGTGCAGGTCACCGGTGAAGTGGAGGTTCAGGTCCTCCATGGGTACGACCTGCGCGTAGCCGCCGCCGGCGGCGCCTCCCTTCACGCCGAACACCGGTCCGAGCGATGCCTCGCGCAGGCACAGGACTGGCTTCCGGCCAAGTACGCCGAGGCCCTGGGCAAGCGAGACCGATGTGGTCGTCTTCCCCTCGCCCGCAGGTGTCGGCGTGATCGCGGTGACGTTGATCAGCTTCGCAGCGGGCCGGTCGGCGAGCCGCTCGATGACGGAGAGGTCGACCTTTGCTTTGTACCGCCCGTACGGCTCGACCTCCTCGACGAGCAGCCCTGCATCGGCCGCGACGTCGAGGATGGGGCGCAGCGTGGCTCCTTGGGCGATCTCGAGACTCGAGGGCATCACGGTCGACATCTCTCTCCGTTCGTCGAGAACGCTAGTGGCTCACCGCGGCCGCGGCCAACTCGGACACGAGGGTATCGGTGTGGAATCGGTCGAGTGCGAAAGGGGCGATCAAGTCTGGTGTCTTCCCGGTCGCGACGAGCTCCGCGAGCGTGACGCCCACGATCGGTGCCGCCTTGAACCCGTATGTACCCCAGCCGGTCGAGACGTGGAAGTTGTCGATCTCCGTCTTCCCGAGGATCGGGCTGTAGTCCGGCGAGAGGTCGCACAGGCCGGTCCACGTTCGCAATACCCTCGTCCGCTCGAGTTGCGGGAAGAGGTCGATCGCGTGCGCGGCGGAGACCTCGAGGAAAGAGAGCGTCCCGGTGCTCTTGTACGTCGTGTAGGGCTCGATCTCCGCCCCGATCAGGAACTCGCCGCGATCGGTCTGCGAGACGTACACGTGGAGCTGCGACGAGACGATGACGACGTCGAGGAACGGCTTCACCGGCTCGGTGACGAAGGCCTGGAGGATGTGGGTCGTGATCGGAAGCCGAACGCCCGCGAGCCCACCGACGAGTGACGACCAACCGGCGGTTGCGCTCACAACCTGCCCGCACTCGACACGGCCTCGCGTGGTCTCGACGGCCGTGACGCGGTCTCCGCTGCGCTCGAACCCGGTCACCTCAGTGTTGGGGTGGATCTCGACTCCGAACCAATCGGCCGCTCGCGCGAACCCCCACACCACCGCGTCGTGGCGGATGATCCCGCCCGGCGGGTGGTAGAGGGCGCCCATGATCGGATACGCGGGACGGTCGGTCAGATCGAGCGGCGGACAGAGCTCACTGATCCGATCGACACCGATGACACTCGAGTTGATCCCGAGCAGCTTGTTGACCTCCGCGCGCTCCTGCATCGTGATCATCGCCCTGTCCGAGTGTGCGAGCGTCAGGTGTCCGTGCTGCGAGAACATGAGGTTGAAGTTCAGCTCCGAGGAGAGCTTCTCGTAGAGCCTGACGCTCTCGCCGTAGAACGCCGCGCCCTCGGGCGTGCGGTAGTTCGAGCGGATGATCGTCGTGTTTCGCCCCGATGCGCCAGAGCCGATGTACGACTTCTCGAGGATGCAGACATCGCGGATGCCGTGCCTCTTCGCGAGGTAGTAGGCCGTCGCGAGTCCGTGCGAGCCGCCGCCGACGATGACGACCTCGTAGCTCCGCTTGAGCTCCGGCCGCGGGCGCCACATCCGCTTGGGGAAGAAGATGTCCTTCATGCGGGCGACCCGTCCGGATCGGACACGTCGGGGGTCTGACCCCGGGTCAGACCCCGGGACGTGTCCAAACCAGTCAGTGCATCCACGACCGCCTCCGCAACGTAGTGGCCGTACTCCTGCTGGACGTACACCTCGACCCAACCGTCGTCGGCGCGACGAACGATCGCCGTGACATGCGCGAACGGGCCACTAGTCGGAAGCTCGTCGAGGTCGAGGTCCGTGAGACGGCGCACGACCTGCTCGCTCTCGATCGCCATCCCGGCGAGCGCACCGGTCGCGTCATAGGCAAGAACACCGCCGGCCCGAAGCCGTTCGGCGACATCGGCCGGATCGCCATCCGTGAAGATGTAACCGCGCTGCGGCGAGAGCCGCACAAGGTCCTCGCCTTCCGCAACTTCAACCAGGTCGGAATCGCCGCGGATCTCCACCACACCCTCGAGCGAGAGGTCGCGAACAGCCGCAGAATTTGCGCCTTCGAGCGCACGGCGAAGCGGCGACGTCAGCGTCCCGGCGTCGCAGCGCGAGGGTGAGAGAAACGCCCGGCTCATGAGCGCATCCGCTGCCCGGCAGAGTCGAAGAACGCACCGTGTGTGACGCGCGCGCCGCGCAGCAATCGATCGACGCGAATCTCAACTCGGGTGCCGTTCTTGGCCCGATCCGTCGGAACCCACGCGAGGCCGATGACTGAACCAACCGCCTCGCTCCTGCGCGCGCTCGTAACGCGTCCGGCAGGAAAGCCTTCGACGACGATCTGGGCGCCCTCAGCAGGAAGAACGTCTTCCTCCATCGTGAAGCCGACCAGGCGCTCCTTCTCCTCGCGCTCCGCGAAGTGCTCGAGCGCGTACTTGCCCACGAAGTCGTCCTTGTCGAGCTTCGGCAGCCACGACATCCCGGCGGAGTAGAGGTTCGACTCCGAGTCCGTGTCCTGTCCGACGATGACGTGCCCCTTCTCGAGCCGGAGGATGCGCTGCGGCTCGAGCCCGAACGGACGCGCGCCCTCCGCGACGAGCTGGCCCCAGAGGTACTCGCCCGCCGGGCTCGGGAAGTGGAGCTCGTACCCGAGCTCGCCGACGAAGCCGATGCGCAGAGCGAGAGTCGGGACGCCGGCGACGTCGATCTCCTGTGCGTCGAGGTACTTGAACGCCTCGGCTGAGACATCCGCCTCGGTCAATCGTTGAAGCGCGTCGCGCGACTGCGGGCCGGCGAGGTTCACGGCAGCGATCGCCCCCGTGACGTTCACGATCTCCGCCTCGTACCCCCAGACCGCGTTCCACCACTCGAACCAAGCGGTGACGGCATCCGCGCCGGTCGAGGTCGTCGTCACGTAGTAGAGATCGTCGGCCAGCCTCGCGATCGTGCCGTCGTCCATGATCCGCCCCGCGTCTGAGGTGAGGACGCCGTAGCGGATGCGGCCCGACTTCATATCGCCGAAGCGGTTCGGATAGAGGCGCTCGAGGAGCGCGACAGCCTCGGGCCCCTCGACGAAGAGCTTGCCGAGTGTCGAAACGTCGATCACACCGAGCGACTCGTGGACGGCGCGAACCTCGTCTTCGGGCTTCTCGCCGTAGGCGTAGGGTCGTTTCCACGGGCCCGCCCACTGGATCGTCGCTCCCGCCTCCGCATGAGACCAGTGCATCGACGTGCGCCGTGCCGGGGTGAGCTCGCGGCCCGCGAGCAGGCCGAGCTCGACCGGAGCCCACGGCGGACGTGCGGTGGTCGTCCCGATCGCCGCCTCGTACACCCGGGTCTCCTTCGAATAGAGCCGGATGCTCGGCAGGTGACAAAGCTTTCCCTGGCAGGGCCCCATCGTCGTAGTCGTGTACCGCTTTGCGAGCTCGATCGAGTCGAAGCCCTCGGCGATCGCGCGCTTCATGTCCTTTGTGGTCACGTCTTCGCACACGCAGACGAAGCACTTCCCTTTGCCCCCGTAAGCCGGCTCGGGGTCGACTTTGCCGAGACCGTCGCCCGTGACGCTTCCGACAGCTTCGACCCCACTGGGGAGCTCGGTTGGAACGAAAACGCCGAGCTCGGAGTCGAACTCGATACGCGCGCCGGCCTGTGCGAGTAGCGAGTACGCGGGTTGCCGACCGCCGGATGCCACGAGCAGGTCGCAGTCGAAGCTCTCGCCGTCGACGACGAGACGTCGGACGCGCCCTTTGCCACCCTGCGCGACGAGCTCGCGAGGTCTTGTCTCGCGAAGATCGATCACCCGCGGTACCGCGACCCCGGCCTCGCTCAGGTCGTCCGCTACCTCGAACCCTTCGTCGTCGGCCGCGACGACGATCGCACGGTTGCCCGGCTTGATCGAGAAGTCGTTGACGAGACGGCGCACACCGCCGGGGAGCATCACGCCGATAAGGTCGTTGCCCGGAAAGACGAGCGGCTGCTCGATCGCACCGGTGGCGACGATGATCCTCGCGGCGCGGAAGCGGTAGAGAACCGTGCCCGCGTCGACCGGAACGAGGCCGCCTTCCCAGATCCCGAGCGCGCGGGCGGGAGCGAGCACTTCGACTCCGTCGAGCTGCATGCCGTTCAAACTCGCGTCCTCGTCGACGAGAACGACGCCGTCGCCGGAAGCCGCGGCAGCAAGCGCCGCGGCACGACCAGCCGGGCCACCGCCCACCACGAGGACGCGTGCCTTGCGATGCTCTGTGTCGTAGCGACGGGAGTACCCGGCGTGCTCGTCGAGCTCTCCGAGCCCGGCGGCGCTTCGCAGGAACTTCTCGTAGAACGGCCAGAGCCGGCGCGGGCGGATGAACGTCCTGTAGTAGAAGCCCACCGGAGTGAACGGACCGCCGACCTTGTCCGTCACGGACATGAAGTCGAAGTCGAGCGACCAGCGGACGTTCTGACCCTCGACGACCGCGCCCTCGCGAATCGGCTCGGTGCAGACGCGGACGTTCGGTACGCCGTCGACCGTCATCAAGCAGTTCGGGCAGTGCCCCGAGCAACAGAGCAGGCCGCGCGGCCGGTGGTACTTGAACGAGCGCGAGAAGACGCGCTTTCCGGCTGCGAACGCCGCCGAGCCGAGCGTGTCGCCCTCGAACCCAGCAACCTTCCAGCCCGCGAACGAGAACGAGACTGGCTTCGAGCGGTCGATTCGCTCGCCGCTCCGTGGTTCCAACCTCATGCGGGCGAGTTCCGTCCTGGCTCGGGGAGGATGACCTCGAGGACCTCGTTCGTGCGCGTGTCGCGCTCGGCGAGGAACCACTCGCCGCACCCTGAGCGGTGCTGCCACCATTCGCGCTGAACGCCCGCGACGTTGTCGCGGAAGTAGACGTAGTCGGTCAGCTCACGCAGCGTCGGCGACGGACCTGGACGCTTCGTGACCTCGCCGAAGTACGCGTATTCGTCCACCGGTCGTGGGCCACAGAAGGGGCACGAGAGGAGAAAAGACATCTACCTTGCGAATTGCACTCTCAGCAACGCTGTGCCAGAATCCGCAACGAACCTACACGGATGTCGCGCACTCGTCAACCTTCTACCCGCCGAATTGGCGCCGCCGAAAGAGCGATCGCCGTCCTCGACACGCTCGCCGACGGCGGTGAGCTCGGAACGAACGAAGTGGCGCGTCGTACGGGCATGACCCCGAGCACCGTATCGCGCCAGCTCGGCACGCTCGCCGCGTCCGGTCTGGTCGAGCGCGTCGCGACCTCGGGCCGCTACCGGCTCGGCATTCGCCTCGTCCACCTCGGAAACGCGGTCCTCGCGCGCCTCGACATCCGCGACGTCGCGCGCCCGCACCTCATCTCGCTTGTCGAGGCGACGGGCGAGACGGCCACGCTCTCGGTTCCGGGAGACGAGGATGCCATCACCGTCGACTTCGTCCCCGGCTCGCATCAGATCCAGCCAGTCTCGCGACTTGGGCGGCCGTCGATCGCGCACGCCACCTCGGCGGGAAAGGTGATGCTCGCGTTCTTCGGCCGGGAGCTCCCCGAAGGGCCGCTTCGCGCGTACACACCGAAAACGATCACCGATCCACACGTGCTCGCGCGGGAGATCGAGACCGTGCGGGAGCGCGGCTACGCAGAAGCGACCGGCGAGCGAGAGCCCGGGTTGAGCGCGATTGCCGCTCCAATCCGATCTGCGCGCGGAGAGTTGGAGGCGATCGCCGCATTACAGGGGCCGAGCTCCCGCTTCGACGCCGCAGCCGTCGAGGCCGCGGTGCCGCTCCTCCTCGCGCGCGCGGAAGCGATCTCGCGCGAGCTCGGCTGGCGCCCCGCCTGATCGGCGGAGCTCGTGCAAGATGGCGGGCGAATCATCGAGGCAGAGGAGAGAGCACATGTCCGTCGCCGATCGTCGCGCCCGCTTCAGGGCCATGCATGAGCGAGACCAGCTGTTCGTCATGCCCAACCCGTGGGACGCCGGCTCCGCGCGGCTGCTCGCGTCGTGCGGCTTCGAAGCGCTCGCGACGACAAGCGAGGGCATGGCCTGGTCTCTCGGCAAGCTCGACCAGACCGTCTCTCGCGACGAGCTCGTTGCGCACGTGGCGAGCCTTGCGCAGGCGACGAGCCTGCCGCTCAATGTCGACAGCGAGCGCTGCTTTCCAGACGACCCGGGGGGCGTGACCGAGACCGTGGCTCAGCTAGCCGACGCCGGGGCCGCCGGCTTCTCCATCGAGGACTACGACCCGGCAACAGGCGGCATGGACGACATCGGGATGGCGGCGAATCGGGTCGCCATCGCCGCGGAAGCGGCACATCGGCTCTCTGAGCCCATGGTGCTTACCGGCCGCGCGGAGAACCACGTTCATGGTGTCGACGACCTCGACGACACGATCGCTCGGCTGATCGCGTATCGCGATGCCGGAGCGGATGCGGTCTACGCGCCGGGTCTCCGTGACCTGGGGCAGATCGCGGCTGTCGTCGAGGCGATCGGAATTCCCGTCAACGCCCTCGCGCTGCCGAAGGGCCCGACGATCGCCGAGCTCGCCTCGGCGGGGGTGCGACGCGTCTCGACCGGAAGCTGGCTGGCTGCCGCCGCATACGGGGCGCTGCTGACCGGCGCGCGTGAGCTCGCCGGCGAAGGAACGTCTTGCTACGCGGAAGGCGGCGTGCCGCGCGAGGTGCTGAGGAACGCGCTCACATGACCCCCAAAACCCGATCAGTAGCTCGGGCGCACTCCGCTTACAACGAGCCGTTAGAGCCGGGAATCCAGTCGGTTCCGGCCAGGGGAACCTTGGCCATCGCCGCCGCCTCGACCGTGAGCGCGACGAGATCCTCCGGCTCGAGGTTGTGGACGTGCGACTTGCCGCACGCGCGGGCAAGGGTCTGCGCCTCGAGAGTCAAGACGCGCAGGTAGTTCGCGACCTTGTGCCCGCCGACAACCGGGTCGAAGCGAGCAGCGAGCTCGTCGTCCTGCGTCGAGATCCCGGCGGGGTCGCGACCCGCCTGGTAGTCGTCGTAGAACCCGGCCGAACTCCCGATCTTTCGATACTGCTCCTCGTACTCGGGGCTGTTGTCGCCCATCGCGATGAGTGCCGCCGTCCCGATCGACACGGCATCGGCACCGAGAGCGAGCGCCTTCGCGACGTCCGCCCCACCCCGGATGCCACCTGACACTATGAGCTGCACTTTCCGGTGCATCCCTAGCTCCTGGAGCGTGTCGGCTGCGATCCGAGTCGCGGGAAGCGTCGGGATCCCGACGTGCTCGATGAAGACGTCCTGCGTGGCTGCGGTGCCGCCCTGCATGCCGTCGACCACGATCACGTCAGCACCCGCCTTCACGGCGAGCTGCACGTCGTAGTACGTCCGCGTCGCGCCGACCTTGACGAAGATCGGCTTCTCCCAATCGGTGATCTCGCGGAGCTCCTGGATCTTGATCTCGAGGTCGTCCGGACCGGTCCAGTCGGGATGGCGCGACGCGCTTCGCTGGTCGATGCCCTTGGGGAGGCTGCGCATCTCGGCGACGCGATCGGAGATCTTGTGGCCGAGGAGCATTCCGCCGCCGCCCGGCTTGGCGCCCTGACCGACGACGACCTCGATCGCGTCAGCTCGCCGGAGGTCGTCCGGGTTCATGCCGTAGCGCGAGGGGAGGAGCTGGTACACGAGCGTCTTCGAGTGCTCGCGCTCCTCGTTCGTCATCCCGCCGTCGCCCGTCGTGGTCGACGTGCCGACCTCGGTGGCGCCGCGCCCGAGAGCCTCCTTTGCCGGCGCGGAGAGCGCGCCGAAGCTCATGCCGGCGATCGTCACCGGGATCTTCAGCTCGAGTGGCTTCTTCGCAAAGCGGGTACCGAGGACGACGTCGGTCGCGCACTTCTCGCGGTACCCCTCGAGCGGATAACGAGAGACGCTGGCGCCCAGGAAGAGGAGGTCGTCGAAGTGCGGGAGCCGCCGCTTGGCGCCGAACCCGCGGATGTCGTAGATGCCTTCGCGCGCAGCTCGCTGGATCTCCGCGATGACGTTCCGGTCGAAAAGGTACGACTCGCGGAGCCCCCAGGGTCGTTCGCGGTCCGCATCGGACATGCCCCGGGGTCTGACCCCGGGTCTGACCCCTGAATTGTCCTCGATGGACATCAGTACGCGCCCGCGTTGTCGATCTTGGACATGCCCCGGGGTCTGACCCCGGGTCTGACCCTTGAATTGTCCTCGATGGACATCAGTACGCGCCCGCGTTGTCGATCTTGAAGTTGTAGAGCTGGCGCGCCGAGCCGTAGCGCCGGAAGTCGGACGCGTCGGCGTCGATCCCCGAAGCTTCGAGCAGGCCCGCGACCTGCGTGACGTGCTCCTCACGCATCTCCTTCTCGATGCAGTCGGCGCCGAGGCCAGCGACCGAGCCGCGAATGTAGAGCCGCGCCTCGTAGATCGAGTCACCGAGAGCGTCGCCCGCGTCTCCGCAGACGACGAGACAGCCGGTCTGCGCCATGAACGCGCTCATGTGGCCGACCGAGCCCCCCACGACGATGTCGATCCCCTTCATCGAGATCCCGCAGCGGGATGACGCATCACCGCGAACGACGAGGAGGCCGCCCCGGCCCGTCGCGCCCGCGGACTGGCTCACGTTCCCTTCCACGACGACACGACCCGACATGAGGTTCTCGGCGATCCCGGTGGACGCGTTGCCGTGGACTCGCACCGTCGCGAGCTTGTTCATCCCCGCGCAGTAGTAGCCCACGTGACCCTCGATCTCGACGTCGATCTCGGCGTCGAGTCCACACGCAAGTGCATGCGCGCCGCTCGGGTTGAGGATCCGGAAGCCCCGCGGCCCGGGGGCTCCGCCGGCGAGGTGGTGCAGACGCTGGTTGAGCTCGCGTACGGATGTCGTCGAGAGGTCAACGACCTCGAGCTCGGCGGTCTCGGAGGCGACCACCGCCATCAGACCCTCGATTTCTCCCAGGCGTAGACGACTCCGGGCTCCGGCTCCCACGCGCGTGCACTGGCTGCACCGGGGAGAACCGCTATCGAGCGCCATTCAGACGACATCGCCACCCAGTCCCCGGTCTCGGCCAGAACCGCCGGCTTGCACGCGATCGGGTCGCGCAACACGGCGAATCCGTCCGCGGTGCCGACGGCGAACGTGTAGAAGCCGTCGAGATCGGTCAGACAGCCTTCGAGCGCCTGCTGGAGCGTCGCGCCCTCACGCAGTCGCCACGCGAGGTACCCGGCCGCAACCTCGGTGTCGTTCTCGGTCTGGAACTCGATGCCCTCTCGTCGAAGGTTCTCGCGCAATCGGTTGTGATTCGAGAGCGAGCCGTTGTGGACGAGGCAGAGGTCGAGCCCGGTGGAGAACGGGTGGGACCCCTCCGTGGTGACTCGGCTCTCCGTCGCCATGCGCGTATGCCCGAGCGCATGCGTGCCCTTGAAGTCCTCGAGCTGAAACGCGGCGGCGAACTCCTCCGGCAGGCCTGTCTCCTTGTAGATCTCGATGACCTCGCCTGCACTCATCACGCGCAGGTCCGGTCGATTCGACCGCACCCAGCCCTCGGCTCCGGCTGCGTCGGCTTCCACCACGAGAACGGCATGGCTGGCGCGGATCGAGGGCTCGTCGCAGCCGCCGAACGCGTCGCGGAGTCCGTCCATGACCGCGCCCCAGTGCTCGTGCGGATTCGGTGAGTAGAGCGTGAGCTTGCTCCAGCCGCTCGGGGCCGCGTCGCGGTAGACGGCGACGCCCGCCGAGTCGGGGCCGCGGCTCGACATCTGGACGAGCATCGCGCCGAGGTGCGCGCCGAGGTGCTCCTCGACCTCAGGCGACTTCGCGAAGAGTCCGACGATCCCACACATCTATGGAAAGAATCTACATATGACAGCTACTTGAAAAGCCTTTCTTGTCACGAATTCACCCCTGCGTATATGGAGCTTTTCTCCATACGTTCAGAATCGGGTCAGATACTCGCGGATCTCCCAAGGCGTGACCTGCTCGTGATAACGGTTCCACTCGTCGAGCTTGACGCGAATGAAGTAGTCGACGTAGTCCTCGTCTCGCACCGCTCCCAACCCGGCGCGAAGCGCCTCGTCCTGCGCGAGCTCAGTCGTGGCCTCGAGGAGGTTCGACGGCAGCGTCTCAAGGCCCCGAGCTTTCAGCGTGTCGTACGGGATCGAGTACAGGTTCTCGGAGTTGGGCTCACCCGCGTCGAGGCCGTTCTCGATCCCGTCCAGACCGGCCGCGAGCACGGCGGCTGCGGCGAGATACGGGTTGCAGGAGCCGTCGATCGTGCGATCCTCGATCCGACCCGGGCCGGGGATCCGCAGCATCTGGGTGCGGTTGTTGTAGCCGTAGGAGATCCAGACCGGTGACCACGTCGCACCACTCGCCGTGGTCCCCACCTTCAGGCGTTTGTACGAGTTGACGGTCGGGGCGGTGAGCGCGCTCGTTGCTCGCGCGTGCGTCTTCAGCCCTCCGATGAACCCGTATGCCGTGTCGGAGAGTCCGAGCCCGCGCGGGTCCGACTCGTCCAGGAAGAGGTTGGTCTCGCCGTCCCAGAGCGACATGTGGAAGTGGCAGCCGTTGCCCGTGAGGTTGGAGAACGGCTTGGGCATGAACGTGGCGATCATCCCGTCTTGCTCCGCGAGCGTGTGCACCATGTACCGAAAGAAGATCGCGCGATCACAACTCACGAGGGCATCGTCGTAGGTCATGTTCTGTTCGAACTGGCCGTTCGCGTCCTCGTGATCGTTCGCGTAGTTGCCCCAGCCGAGGCCGTTGCAGTAGCGCGAGACGGTGGTCAGGAAGTCGTAGCGGCGCGTCAGGCCGGCCATGTCGTAACAGGGCTTCTCGAGTGTGTCGTACGGATCCGCGATCTCGATCGACCCGTCATCGCGCTGCCTGACGAGGAAGTACTCGAGCTCGAGACCCATCTTGAACTCGAACCCTTTGTCCTTCGCTCGGGCGATCATGCGGCGAAGAATCGTGCGAGGGCAATACGGCCACTCCTCGCCTTCCACTGTGATGTCGCACGCGAAGCGGGCGAGGTTCCCCTCCCAAGGGACCGGCGTATACGTCGCCAAGTCCGGTATCGCCGCGATGTCGGGATCGCTCGGCACCTGACCGATCTCGCCGGCGGCGAAGCCCGCGAAGCCGGCACCGTCCTCGAGCAGGCCGTCGAAGGCCTCGCGCGATCCCACCGGTACGAGCTTTGCGCTCGGCCGCGCAGACATGTCGACGAACTGCGCGAACACGAACTCCACGCCCCGCTTCTCCATGTCCTTCCAGATCGAGTCGGCTGTCGCCGTACCACCCATTGCTGCGCCTCCCTCTGACGTCGAAGGCATACGCCTACCATCCGGCGACCCCGGAATGAAGGTGCGGGTTCCACACCTTCTCAGCCGCTATGTGTGCGTTTTGGCTGCTCCGAGAGTTTGTTGGAGCTTGACCATCTTCACGGCGATCTCGATCAGCAGCCAGTCGTCCTTGCGCAGGTCGAGGCCAGAGAGCTCTCCGATCCGCCGCAACCGCTGGCGAAGGGTGTTCGGATGGACGTAGAGCGCCTCGGACGTCGCGCTGATGGAACCGTGTCGGCGGAGGAACTCCTCCAACGTCGCCACGAGCTGCGCGCCGCGTTGAGCGTCGTACTCGGCGAGGTTCGAAACCGCGTCTACGGTCGCGTCTCGTACGCCGCCGTCGACCGCGATCCGGAGGAGGTACTTGTATGCGCCGAGCTCCTCGTAGCTGAGGACAGCGGGCTTCCCCTTGAGCACGACCGTGCCCAGGAGCGCCTGCTGCGCCTCGGCGAAGCCGTCGGCGAACGCGGCCTCTCCCTGGCAGACGCTCGAGACGCCGACGGAGACAGGCGGCTCGATCTCGGCATGTGCGCGGCGGATACGCTCGAGAAAGGCGTCGCCGGACGCGCTCGCCAGCTTGACGAGCGCGCGAAGCGAATCGTCCCGGCGATCGAAGAGCGATCCCGGCGCTGCGTTCCGAAGCGCCCGCTCGAGCGGCTCGCTCGACGGCTCCACGACGAGAACGACGTGACGCTGGTCGAGATCGCAGCCGAGGCGCGCAGCCCGACCTTCGAGGTCGCCGCGCGGCCGACCACCGGCGAGCTCCTCGAAGAAGTCCTTGATCAGGTTCTTCTCCGCGAGCTGCTCGATCACCTGGATCTTCTTGACGGCGACGGCGACCTGGCTGGCGACGGCGCGACCGAGCTCAACCCGCGCGCTGCCCTCCGCCACGAGAAGCCCGATGAGCTCATCGTTGACGACGAGCGGGATTGCGAGACGCGTGCTCCGGCCGCCCCGCGCTAGCTCCGGGCCGAGCTCGGCAAGTCCGAGTGTCTGACGTGCATTCCCCCCCTCGGGGTCACTTGCCTTCCGGTACAGCTCCTCGCGCGCAGGGTCGAGGAGGTAGACATGGCAGGCGCGGGCTGCGAGAAGTGGGCGAGCGTCGGCGACAACCGCTTCCAACAGGTCGCCGAGCACCTCCGCGCGCGCGATCGCTTCCCCGAGCTCCGTGAGCTGCTCGAGCTCGGACACACGCCGCCGCGTCTCCTCGTAGAGATGAGCGTTCTCGATCGCTCCCGCGACGAGCGACGAAGACGTCACGAGGAAGTCGACCTCGTCGTCCGAGAACTCTCGCGGAGCCTCGGTATGGGCGGTGATCACGCCGATCGCCTCTCCGGCACGATCGACGATCGGCACCGCGAGCAACGACTGGAACCGTTCCTCCTCGAGCTCCGGGACGTACTTCGTGCGTGGGTCTGCGAGTGCGTTGTCACGGATGAAGGCCGGCTCGCCGTGCTCCGCAGCCCACCAAGCGAGGCTCTCGCCCCGCTCGAAGGCGACCTTGCCAACTTGACGCTCGTACGGAGACGATGCTGCACGAAGCACGAGCCGCGTACCGTCTTCCTCGACCAGGTATGCAAAGCACGCGTGGACACCGCTGGCCTCCGACATCAGCCGCACGACGGACCGCAGAACCTCTTTGAGCTCGAGCGACGACGAGACTGTCGAGACGATCTCGTGCAGGAACTTCTCGCTCGTTTGCAGCGACATCGAGCGTGATCGTATGACGTCCGGCATCGACAAGTCCAGGGTCTGGCTGAAGCCAGACCTTGGAGCTGGCCGCTCAGTGAGATGCTGAGGCGCCTACCTGGCGCTCGTAGGCACCGATCTCGGCGATCTCGGCGATCTGCTCGACCGCGAACCGGATCTCGTCATCCGTGTTGAAGAAGTGCGGTCCGAGCCGAATCCCTGCGCCCGGTCGGAAGTCGCCGAGAACGCCACGTGTCTCGAGCTCGGCGTAGACCGCAGCCGCCTCGGGAACGGCAATCGTGACGCTGCCTCCACGACGGACGGGATCTCGCGGACTGTGAAGCTCGAACCCGGCTGCGTCCGCATGATCGATGAGCAGCTGCGTCTGGCGCAACGAGTTCTCGCGGATCCGAGAGACTCCAACCTCCTCGATCAGGTCATAGCCGGCCGTCCCGGCGTAGTGGGCGGCGGGATTCGGAGTGCCGGTAAGGAAGCGGGTCGCGCCCGCCGCGTAGTCCATCTCCTCCTCGAACCCGAACGGTCGCGCATGCGCCTGCCAGCCCGTGTACGTCGGCTGGAGGCGCTCGGCAAGATCGGGTCGGACGTACAGCCAGCCATTCGCCGGCCCACCGCAGAGCCACTTGACCGAGCCGCCCACGGCGAAGTCGACGTCGAGCGCGGTGACGTCGAGCGGAACGATCCCCGCGGACTGATAGCAGTCGAGGATCACGTGGGCGCCCACCTCGTGCGCCCGCCGCACGATGGGTTCGACGTCCTGGATCTCGGCCTGCTTGAAGATCACATGGCTCATCGGGACGAGGAGCGTCCTCTCGTCGATTCGCTCGACGATCTCCGCATCGTCCTCGCACACGACCACTTCGAGGTCGGGCTGCGCCTGGTAGAGGTAGCGAACGGAGGGGAAGTTTCCGCGCTCGTAGACGACGCGGTTTCGCGCCGGGTCGACAGGTCGGAAGCACGACAGCGCGATCGCCTCGGCGATGGCGACGTTCTGGTGCATCACGGTGGAGGTCGGCGGCGCGCCGATGATCCGGCCGATCTGGTCACCAACGCGCATCGGCGCCTCCCACCAGCCCTCGGCCCACGAGCGGATGCCGCGCTCCGCCCACATGCGTGCGAAATCGGCCAGCCTGTCGGCAGCCTTCCGCGGCATCGCGCCGAGCGTGTGGTTCGCGAGATACGTCGTCGCCGAGAGGATCGGGAACTCGTCGCGATAGTCCGATAGCTCGCGCACGGCCTGAGGGTAATCGACTAGGCTCGCCGACCGTGCGCGTCCGCTTCGACCGCTTCTACAGCTACGCCGAGTTGTCCGAGACGCTCGCGGCGTGGGCGACCGAGTTCCCGCGCCTCTTTCAGCTCGGCTCGATCGGCCGGTCGTACGAAGGTCGGGAGATCCCGATCGCGACGGTGACGAATCTCGACACCGGACCGGGAGACGAGAAGCCCGCCGTGTTCCTCCACGCCCAGATCCACGCCATGGAGTTCACGGGCACGACAGCGGCGCTCCACCTCCTCGACCGTCTCCTGCACGCTCAGGGAGACGACGAACGGATCACGCATGCTCTCGACACCCGGACGTTCTACGTCGTCCCGCGCGTGAACCCGGACGGTGCGGAGGCCGGGCTCACCGACGGGCGGTTCCGCCGCTCGAGCGTACGCCCGTATCCCCGCGACGAGCCGCAGGACGGCCTCCACCGCGACGACATCGACGGCGACGGGCGCGTGCTCTTCATGCGAATGCCCGACGCGAACGGCTCGTGGAAGCCTCACCCCGGCGAGCCGCGACTCCTCATCGCGCGCGCGCCCGATGACGTGAGCGGCGACTTCTACCGCGTCCTCCCCGAGGGCCTGATCCAGAACTGGGACGGCGTCACGATCCCTATCGCGCCTCCGCTCGAAGGGCTGGACCTGAACCGCAACTGGCCCGCCGACTGGGCACCGGAGAGCGAGCAGCAGGGCGCCGGTTCGTATCCCACCTCCGAGCCTGAGGTACGTGCACTCGTCCAGGCGATCGTCGACCGGCCGAACATCACGTCCTACGTCGGCTACCACACCTTTTCGGGCGTGCATCTTCGCCCCTGGTCGGGGCGCCCGGATGACGACTTCCCGGTTCCCGATCTCCGCGCGTTCAAGCTGATGGGCGAGGAGGCGACGCGGCTCACCGGCTACCCCGCGATCTCGATCTTCCATGACTTCAAGTACCACCCGAAGATGGTCATCAAGGGCGGTGATGTCGACTGGATCTACGACCACCTCGGGACCTACGCCTGGGTGACGGAGTTTTGGAGTCCTCAACGGGCGGCCGGGCTTTCCGACTACCACTTCATCGATTGGCTCCGCGAGCACTCCCCCGAGGACGACCTCGCGCTCATCAAGCTGTCCGACGAGCTCGGAGAGGGCTACGTCGACTGGTACCCGTTCGAGCACCCCCAGCTCGGCCCGGTCGAGCTCGGAGGCTGGGACATCGTGCGCTTCTGGTTCAACCCGCCACTTTCCAGGCTCGAAGCGGAGGTCGCGCCGCACGCCGACTTCGCGCTCTTCCTCGCGCTCGTCTCGCCACACCTCGAGGTGCGCTCGTTCGAGTCGGAGCCGGTCGGCGACGGGGCGTTCAAGATCCGGCTGGTGCTCGAGAACGGGGGTTGGCTGCCGACGAACGTCTCCGAAAAGGCGCTCGAGCGGAAGGCTGTGAGACCAATCGAGGTCTCACTCGAGCTACCCGAGAGCGCTCGCATCGCGAGCGGGAAAGCGCGGGAGGAGGCAGGCCAGCTCGACGGCCGCGTGGAGCGCCGCACCGTGACGTGGTGGGGCACTGATCACTCGACAAACGAGCGGACGAAGGTCGAGTGGGTCATCGAGGCCGCCGCGGGCGAACGGGTCGGCGTCGTTGCTCGCCACGAGCGCGCCGGCACTGTTCGGGCAGAGCTCGTGCTCTAGCGTTCGTGAGCCGGATCGCCCGGCTCTGCGCCTCGCACCGTCCGCCAGGAGTCCCACGTGATCTTGAGGATCACGAGCGTGATGGCCAGCCCCACGATCGGATCTGTGAGATCGAAGCCGAGCGCGACCCCGATCGCGCTCATCACGACTCCCAGCGAGACGAAGCCGTCGACGCGGGCATGGTTTCCGTCGGCGATCAACGCGGGGCTAGCCAGCGTCCGCCCCGCCCGGAGCCGTACCTGCGCCGCAACCTCGTTCCCGAGGAAGCCGATGACGCCCGCTGCCGCCAACGCGCCGAGATGGGAGAGCGGCTGAGGGTCGATGAAGCGGAGGATCGTCTCGTAGAGCGCGACACAGGCCGACACGAAGATGGCAAAGACGACGAAGAGGCCGGCGACCTTTTCGGCGCGAAACGAGCGCATCAGGAAGGCGATGCCGACAGGGATCGCCGTCGCGGCGTCGCCGAAGTTGTGGATCAGGTCGGCGAGGAGCGCGACCGAGCCCGTGACGACGAAGATCGCTACCTGAACGAGGGCCGTGACGCCGAGAATCGCGAGACTCCACCCCACGGCCCGGAGGCCGGCGCGCGAGCGCATGATCGATCGATCGACGAGTCCGTGCGAGTGACCGTGCTCTCCGCCGTGGTGGTGAGCATGGTCGTGCCCGTCGTCGTGATCGTGGTCGTGCGCGTGCTTCTGATCCCTCAACGCCGTCAGGACTCTACGGCCTCGTACTAGTGTTCCCAACCCGATGAGGGCGATGGTGCTCGAGGCGGCTGGGAAGCCGGTCCGTCTGGCGGAGATTCCCGACCCGGAGCCGGCACGCGACCAGGTACTGCTCCGCGTGCTCGCGTGTGGCGTCTGTCGCACCGACCTGCATATCGTCGACGGCGAGCTCACACAGCCGAAGCTCCCGCTCGTCCTCGGGCATCAGATCGTGGGCAAGGTGCTCGCAGGCGGAACGCGGTACGAGCCGGGCGCACGGATCGGAGTGCCGTGGCTCGGCTGGACGTGTGGCGATTGCCGCTACTGCCTGGCGGGTGACGAGAACCTGTGTGACCGCGCCCGCTTCACCGGCTACGACATCGATGGCGGATATGCGGAGATCACAGTCGCCGACGAGCGCTACTGCTTCCCTGTTCCCGTTGGATACCCGGACGAACAGGCGGCACCGCTCCTCTGCGCCGGGCTGATCGGATACCGCTCGCTCCGCTTCGCCGGCGATGCCGAGCGGGTGGGCCTGTACGGCTTCGGCGCGTCGGCGCACATCGTCTGTCAGGTCGCGGTAGCCCAGGGGCGTCAGGTCTTCGCGGGAACTCGCAGGGGGGACGAGGAGACACAGGCGTTCGCGCGGTCGCTCGGTGCTGCCTGGGCGGGCGACGCTCTGGTCGGCCCGCGGGAGCAGCTCGACGCCGTGATCGTGTTCGCCCCCTCCGGCGAGCTCGTTCCCGCCGCTCTCGGCCACGTGCGGAAAGGCGGCTCCGTGATCTGCGCCGGGATCCACATGAGCGACATCCCATCCTTCCCGTACGAGCTCCTGTGGGGCGAACGGAGCATCCGCTCGGTCGCAAACCTAACCAGAGCCGACGGCGAAGAGTTCCTCGCGCTCGCTCCTGCCGTTCCCGTGCGCACGGAGGTCGAGACGTTCCGACTCGAGGAGGCAGACGAGGCGCTCGACCGGCTCCGTCGAGGCGCGCTTCGAGGCGCGGCGGTTCTCGTTCCTTAGATACGTGTCAGCAGCAGTCGGCGGGACGGCGACGTCGGACGCGCTCACGATTCCATCCTGCCGAAGCGGCCGAGCTCGACCAGGCCGCCTGCGTCCCCGGCGTGGTCGACCTGCAGCGTTGTGTGCGCGATACCGAACTCCTCAGCGAGGAGCCGCTCGAGCTCGCGGCGCCGCTGATGGCAGTCCTCGCCACGACCGACGAGCACATGCGCCGAGAGTGCCGGAAAGCCCGAAGTGATCGTCCAGATGTGGAGGTCGTGCACCTCGACGACACCGGGCGCCCCGGCCAGGCGCCCGCCGACCGCGCGTGTCTCGATGCCCTTCGGCGCAGCCTCGAGCAGGATCGTCGTCGCGTCGCGGAGGATCGACCAGGAGCTGGCCAGGATGAGCAGGCCGATGAGGATGCTCACGAGCGCGTCTGCCTGGAGCCATCCTGTGGCGAGGATGACCACGGCCGCAACGGCGATACCTATCGAGCCGAGGAGATCGGCGAAGACGTGACGTAGTGCCGCCTCGACGTTGAGGCTGTTCCCGCGCGCCCGATAGAGGATCGCCCCGGCGGCAAGATTGACTCCGAGCCCGACGAGCGCGATCACCAGCATCCACCCACCGAGGACGTCCTCCGGGCTCTCGAGGCGCCGGATTGCCTCGACGAAGATCCAGATCGAGAGCGCCACGAGGGTGACGCCGTTCGCGAGGGCGGCGAGCACCTCGGCCCGCTTGTAGCCGAAGGTTCGCTCGGGTGTCGCCGGTTTCGCCGCCAACCAGACGGCGACGAGCGCAAGAGCGATCGAGACGTTGTCCGAGAGCATGTGGACCGCGTCGGCAAGAACGGCCAGGCTCCCGGTCAGAACCCCACCAACGACCTCGACGACGGTGAACGACGCGGTTATCGCGAGAGCCAGAGCGAGCGCACGACGGTGCCCTGGCCCGGCTTCGTGGCTATGCGCGAGTCCCATGCTGGACGTTGTACCGGGACGGTCGGGCAGTCGTCGACAGGCGACCGCCGGCGCTGCACACCGCGACGCAGGCTGACGGCCTTGTTAAGGAACACTTCACGAGCCGACGCTTCTCTGGGAGCGCCGAGTGCGGCATGATCGAGAGATGCGAGCGCGCCGAAGGATCATCGCCGTCGTAGGTGTCGTGGCCGTGGCCGCGTCGGTAGCGGTCGTCGCCTTTGCGTCCACGACAGCAGCGGGGCTTCCCGCCTACACGAACGGCTACCAGAAGTGGCCGAAGATCAACAAGAAGCCGTTCACGAAATGCGGACCCCCGTGTGCGCACGGGGGCATCAAGAACGTCTACGCGAGCAGGAAGAAGATCGGGAAGAAGTATCCGAACGGCACCGTGATCGTGAAGTCGATCGTCGACCAGGGCACGAAGTACGTGGGCAAAGTCGCGGTCATGCGCAAGGTGAAGGGGCGGTGGCAGTACGTCGAGTACACGCGAGACAACCCGAAGTCGCGCTACACCGTGCTCGCGAAAGGTCAGCTCTGTCAGTCCTGCCACGCGCAGGCGAAGGCGAACGACTACGTCTTCACGAAGCGTTAGCTCCGGCCCGCGAGCCGGCTAGGTCGCGAGCTTCTTGCGCCGGTAGGTGAGGAAGAGCGCGACGATTCCGCCGAGCACCATCGGTAGGCCGATGGCGACCCCGACGAAGTTCAGGAAGTACATGAACAGGACTCCGGCGATGATGAGGCCGAGGCCGATGAGATTGATAGGCATGAGCTGATATTCGGCGTTAGTCACCGATCCCTCGCCCCCTATTCGGGGCTAACGCGTTTGAAGGCGTCGATCGCTCGTTCGAGGTGGTCGCGCTCGAGCGCCGCAGACATCTGAACGCGAACGCGCGCCGTTCCCTCGGGCACGACCGGGAAGCCGAAGCCCGTTACAAATACGCCTTCGTCGAGGAGCCGCGCTGAGAGAGCCATCGCCTCGGCGGTCTCGCCGACGATGATCGGGATGATCGCCGCCTCGCCGTCGAGCGGGCTGTAGCCGGACTCGACGAGCATCTCGCGAAAGACCCGCGTGTTCTCGCGGAGACGAACGAGGAGCTCGGGCTGCTCGAGCATGACCTCGATCGCGCGGAGCGCGCTGCACGCGACGGTCGGGGGTAGAGCGTTCGAGAAGAGCTGCGGCCGCGAGCGCTGCGCGAGCAGGTCGCAGACCTCCTCCGACGCCGCGACATAGCCCCCGGCGGCTCCGCCGAGTGCCTTTCCGAGCGTCCCCGTGATGACGTCGACCGCGCCCAGCAGGCCGAAATGCTCCACGGTCCCGCGGCCCGTCTCTCCGAGCACACCGACCCCGTGCGAGTCGTCCACGATCACGACCGCGTCGAACTCGCGCGCCAGCTCCACGATCTCGGGCAGCTTCGCGAGGTCGCCCTCCATCGAGAACACGCCGTCGGTGACGATCAGCTTGCGAGCCTCACGCGGCGACGAGGCGAGCCCGTCGTGAAGCGCAGTCATGTCCGAGTGCGGGTAGATGACCTTCCTCGCGGGCTTGGAGAGGCGAATGGCATCGATCAAGCTCGCGTGGTTCAGCTCGTCCGTGAGGATCACCGTCGTGTCATCGGTGAGGCTCGGGATCGCAGCCTCGTTCGCGTTCCAACAGGAGACGTAGGTCAGCGCAGCCTCCGTCCCCGAGAGATCGGCGAGCGCGCGCTCGAGCTCGTGGTGTGGCTCGAACGTTCCGCAGATGAAGCGAACGGACGCCGTCCCGGCTCCGTAGCGTTCGAGCCCCTCGATGCCGGCGCGAACGACCTCGGGATGAGCCGCGAGCCCGAGATAGTTGTTCGAGGAGAGGACGATGACCTCACCGTGCCCCGCCATCTGTACGACCGCGCCCTGCGCCGACTCGAGGGTCAGGAACCGCTTGTAGGTCCGCGCCTCGCGAAGCGCGTCGAGCTCCGCTCCGAGCTGCTGGTTCATCGTCACGTTCATCCACCAGCTCCGTTCGGTCGTAGGACGATCTTGCAGGCCTGGCCCGTCTCGAGCAGAGCGAACCCCTCCTCGAAGCGCTCGAGCGGGAGCTCGGCCGTGATCAGAGGGCGCAGATCGACGACGCCGTGCTCGAGCAGCCAGCGAGTCGTGTACCAGGTCTCCCAGATCTCGCGCCCGTTGACCGCGCTCACGGTCAGGTTCTTGAAGATGAGCGACTCGGCGATGTCGATGGTCGCGGGCTTGGACGGAATCCCGAAGAGGACGACGTTGCCACCGTGACGGACGATTCCGAACGCGTCCTCGATCGCCCGCAGCGCGCCCGACATCTCGAACACGATCCCCATGCCGACGCCCTCGTTGTGCTCGAGGAACCACTCCGGCACGTTCTCGACCTCGTCGACATTGACGACTTCGTCCGCACCCAGTGTTCGTGCCAACTCGAGCCGGTAGGGCACGTGATCGGACGCGAGAAGGCGGCCGGCCCCGAACGCCCGTGCGATTGCGATGGCGAAGAGGCCCACCGGCCCGCACCCCAGAACGGCGACGGCGCGACCCGCGAGCTCCTGCGTTGCGGTCGCGAACACCGCGTTGCCGAACGGCTCCTGGAGACAGGCGAGCTCTGGCGGCAGCTTCGTACGATCGTTCTGCCAGATCACGGAGGCGGGAACCGCCGCGAAGTCGGCGAACCCGCCGTTTCGGTCGACGCCGAGGATCTGGGTTCGCTCGCACATGTGGGCCTTTCCGGTCCGGCAGTGGAAGCAGGTACCACATGTGACGTGGCTCTCGGCAGAGACGTAGTCGCCCTCCGCGACCCCGCGAACGCTGCTCCCCATCGCGACGACCGTCCCACACAGCTCGTGGCCGAGAGTCAGCGGGGGGTGGACGCGCTCGGACGACCACTGGTCCCAGCGACTGATGTGGAGATCCGTGCCGCAGATGCTCGCTGCTTCGATCTGGATGAGGACTTCGTCCGGCTCCGGTGTGGGAACGGGAAGCTCGTCCAGCACGAGCCCCGGCCCGGCCTCGTTCTTGCGAATGGCGCGCATCGTCTCCACGGCGAAACGATCTTGCCACGCCGACACCAGGTAACAGCCAGTTACCTGGTTGCCGAGCGCCCAACGGGTCGTCGGAGCCCGCCGATGCCTTCGGATTTCCACCGATGCACTT
>JAOUHF010000099.1 GCA_029865325.1 Thermoleophilia bacterium | reverse complement strand
CGACGCGAGAAGCGAGAGGAGGTCGAACTCCTTCGTCGTGAGCGCGAGCTCACGTCCGTCGAGACTCGCGCGACGGGCGCGCGGGTCGATCTCCAGGGTCCCGACCCTCAGGGAATCGTCGCCCGCCTCCGGCCGCGTCCGACGCATGACGGCTCGGATCCGGGCGAGCAGCTCGCGGAAGCCGAAGGGTTTGACGACGTAGTCGTCGGCGCCGAGCTCGAGCCCGACGACCCGATCGACCTCCTCCCCCCGGGCGCTCACGACGATGATCGGAACGTCCGAGCGGCTTCGAAGCTCTCGGCAGACCTCGATGCCGTCGATGTCCGGCAGGCGCAGGTCGAGCAGGACGAGGTCGGGAAGCGGCGCGTCGAGAGCCTCCCGGCCGGTGGCTGCGCGACTGACCTCGAAGCCCTCACGGCGGAGCCCCTCCACGAGAGGGTCCGCAATCTCGTCCTCGTCCTCCACGACCAGGATCTGCACGGCCCGATCCTCGCACGAGCGCCGCCGAGCTCCCTCCGGGGAAAACCGAATCTTTACCGTGCGTTGGCGATGGTTTACCTCGGGCGTTCCCGCGTTTCACGTCGTCGGCTCTACCGTGAGCAGCGATTCCAGAGGAGGTCGTTGCATGCCCCGCAAGCACACATTCGCAATCGTTGTCCTGCTCGTCGCCGGACTCGCGGCCGGCGCGCTCGCGCTGACTCGCACGACCGATCTCGGATCTTCCGCGGGCGCGCCGACCGGCCCCGACGCCTCGATCGTCTTTCGTCTGAAGAAGCTAGATCGACTCGAGGCATCACTTGAGCGGAAGTTGGCCGAGCGCGCAGACGCCCGCCCTGTCCAGCAGCAGATCACCGTCTACCGACGCGCCCCGGCTGCTCCTACTGGCTCTGCTCCTGAACGCGAGGACGCGTACGAGGCCGAAGGATCCGACGACGGAGGGCGCGATGACTAGGCACATCGTCCGCCTCTACATCGCGTCGGCCTCGGTGCTCGGGCTCTTTCTCGCCTGGGCCGGAATCGCAGCTCATCCCTGGCCCCAGACACAGAGCAGTGCCGCAGGCGCGCAGGCGCAGGCGCTCGCGCAGTACCAACAGCGTCTCCAGCTCGACGCTGCTCTGGTGAGGAAGCTCACAGTCCCCGAGAGCGTGCAGGCTCCTACCCCGCGTGTGCGAATCGTGACCCTGCCGCCTCTGACGACGACCAGGACCTCGTGATGGTGCACCGCGCGTTCAGGGCGATGGGCACCGACGTCGAGCTCTTCCTCGATTCCACGGACGCCACCACGCTTCTCGCCGAGGCAGAGGACGAGTTCCACCGAGTCGAGTCGCTGCTCTCGCGCTTCCGTCCCGCCTCGGAGCTCTCACGGCTCAACCGAACGAGAGCAATGCAGGTTGGTCCGGAGCTGCTCGAGCTGGCACAGCTCTCACTCGAGGCCCGGGATCAGAGCGGTGGACGCTTCGACCCGACCGTTTACGACGCGCTCGTCGCGGCCGGCTACGACCGAAGCTTCGAGCTCGTGGCGGCTACCGCAGTCGTTGCGGCGGAACCCGCCCGCTGCTCCGGGCACGTCACCGTCGACGTAGCCTCATCGACCATCGTCCTGGAGTCCGGGTTCCGCCTCGATTTCGGTGGCATCGCCAAGGGCTGGACCGCCGACCGCGCTCTCGCGCTTCTCGAGCGGGGCGGCCCAGCACTCGTCAACGCGGGCGGGGACATCGCCAGCGCCGGGAGAGCATGGCCGATTGGCGTGGAGACGCCCGACGGCGAGATCACGCTCGAGCTCGACGGGGGAGCGCTCGCTACCTCGGGACGTGACCGGCGGCGCTGGCGCCAAGGCGACGCGAGTCAGCATCACGTCATCGACCCGTCCACGGGAAAGCCGGCCGAGGGCGAGCTCCTGAGGGTGACGACCGTTGCGCGGACGGCGACCGAGGCCGAGGTGCTCGCGAAATCGCTTTTCCTGCGGGCCGACGCGGCGGCGGCGGCGGTCGAGGCCGATGAACGCTGTGCGCCGACCATCCTGGTCACCCGAGACGGCCGCACATTGCTCGCCGGGGGCTTGGCGTGAAGAGCGATCCGACGTTCTGGATCCTCGCGCGGGCGAGCGGCCTGCTCGCATACGCGCTCCTCACGAGCTCCATACTGGCCGGAATCGTCCTCAAGGCGCGCCCGTTCGGACGCTCGCTGAAGGCGGCTGCGGTCGCCGACGTTCACCGATTCATCGCCCTGCTCGGCCTCGGCGCGATCGCGCTTCACGGCACGGCGCTCGTCCTCGACCGGACTGTGCAGATCTCACCGCTCGCTCTCGTCGTGCCCGGGCTCGTGCCGTATCGGCCGCTCTGGACTGCGCTCGGCGTCGTCGCCGCCGAGCTGATGGTGCTCGTGTACGCATCGTTCTCCCTGCGCCGACACATCGGCGTGCGGGCCTGGCGGCGGCTGCACTGGCTCACGTACGGAGTGTTCGCGCTCGCAACCCTGCACGGCCTTGCGGCCGGTACCGACGGCACGCGCACGTGGGTGCTCGCGCTGTACGGAGGCGCCTTCGGTGCCGTCAGCGCCGCGACTGGCTGGCGAGCGCTCGTCCCCCCTGCGACAGAAGGTTCCAGACAGGTACCGAGTCGAGATCGATCGGACGCTGTGCCTCGGCTACGGCCTGTGCGGCAAAACGTGACGACCCGAGTGGCCTCGGCGGCCGTCCGGTCGAGCAACACGAACTCGGAAGCGTGCGCGGGAGACCTCAAACTCTGCCGCTAGGGCGCTCCGCCCCCTTCCCCGATTGACCCTGACAGTCAGTACCGCGTTCACGTATGACCGCACCGGCCGCTGTGTCGAAGGGGCCGGCACTCCGGTTGACCTGAGGGTCGCCGGGACGGACGACGAGGTGCTAGCCGGCGTCGAGAGCCTCCAGAGCCGTTGCTCTCTCGCGAGTTGACTGCGACCATCGGCGACGTGGGGCGGACTGTCGTCGTCACTGGGGCATCGTCGGGCATCGGCGAGGCGTGTGCGCTGCGTCTGGCGGCGGCGGGCTGGCGGGTGTACGGCGGCGTCAGATCCCCCGAAGCCGGCGACTCCCTGCGCGCGCACGGCGTCGAGCCTCTCGAGCTCGACGTCACGAATCCCGAGCAGATCGCAGCCGCGGTGGAAACGGTCGGAGACGACCTCGACGCGCTCGTCGACAACGCTGGCATCGCGATCGCGGCGCCGCTCGAGCTCGTTCCTATCGATGAGCTACGCCATCAGCTGGAGGTCAACGTCGTCGGTCAGGTGGCCGTAGCACAGGCGTTCCTGCCGGCGATCCGCCGCGCTCGGGGCCGGATCGTCCTCATGGGCTCGATAGGTGGACGCAGCGCGCTTCCGTTCCTCGGGCCATATGCGGCTTCGAAGCACGCGCTCGAGGCGATCGCGGACTCCCTTCGCGTCGAGCTTCGCCCGTGGGGGATCGCGGTCTCGATCGTCGAGCCGGCAAGCATCAAGAGCGGGATCTGGACGAAGGGCACGTCTCATGCCGACGAGCTGCGGGCGGAGCTATCGAGCGAGTCCGAGCTCCTCTATGCCTCGGCCATCGAGAAGTTCAAGCAGGTCGCGCTTTCGCGTGGGCCGGGCGGAGATCCCGACGCGGTTGCGAAGGCGGTCGAGCATGCGCTCACGGCACGTCGTCCGAAAGCGCGCTACCTCGTTGGCCGAGACGCGCACATGCGCTCCTGGATCGAGCGTTTGCCTACGCGCGTGCGGGATCGCCTTCTGGCGAAGGCCCTCACGGACTGACATCGCCTCTCAGGTCTCGTGGACGCCGCAACCGAGCCAGTCGTGGCCGAAGCGACGCATCTCGCGCACTACCGGGAGGAGCGCCTGCCCCTTCGGCGTCAGTGCGTACTCGACACGCGGTGGCGACTCGGCATAGCTGTGGCGAACGACGATGCCTTCGGTCTCGAGCCAGCGGAGTCTCTCCGCCAGCGTTCGTGGGCTGATGCCCTCGCACGAGCGCTCGAGCGCGGTGAAGCGGCGTGGTCCCTCAGAGAGGTCGTGAACGAGAAGCACGGTCCACTTCGAGCCGACGATCTCGGCAGCACCGGCTACCGAACAGGTCGGCGCCGCGTGAACGGGAAGCATGGTGCGTGCAGCCATGAGCTGATTGTAGGCGGCTATTGCCAGGGGGGCGCGTTGTGGACCCAGTGGCCTCCGACCATCGTCGCGACGACCTCGACGGTTTCGAGTTCGTCGAGCGGGCACTCGAATGGGTCGCGCGAGAGCACGACGAGGTCCGCGACGTAGCCCGGGAGGAGCTTCCCGCGCCGTCTTTCGTCGCCTGAGAGCCAGGCCGGGTTGACGGTGCTGGCGACCAAGGCCTGCTCGACCGTCAGGCACTGGTCGGCCCTCCACGCCGGTCGCTCGTCGATCGTCCGGAGAACCCCGGCGCGGATCCCGGCGAGTGGGTCGAGCTCCTCGACCGGTGCGTCCGAGCCGTTCGCGACGAGCGCTCCCGAGTCCCAGAGGGAACGGAAGGCATAGGCGCCTTCCGTTCGATCCGCCCAGAAGCGCTCGGCGAGGTCGCGATCCGATGGCGCATGGCTGAACTGGACGGAGCTGGCGACCCCGATCGCGGCGAATCGAGCCACGTCCTCCGGAGCGAGACACTGAGCGTGCTCGATCCGCTGCCGCAGGCCAAGCGGCGCCCACTCGTCGCGGGTCGCCTCGAAGGCGGCGAGCGCTTCTCGGTTCGCCCGGTCGCCTATCGCATGCACGCCGACTGGCCACCCCGCGCGAGCGGCTCGTCGGATGATCTCCTGTAGCTCTTCGCCACTTGTGATCTGTACGCCTGAGCCGTCGAGCATCCATGCCGTCTGCGAGCCGAGCGTCCCGTCCATGAACGCCTTCAGGTAGCCGATACGCAGGAAGTCGTCACCGATGCCCGAGCGAACCGTGAGGGTTTCGAGCTCGGGCAGCCGCTCATGCGGCACCGACTGCCAGACCCGAAGCGAGAGTCCCTCCCGCTCCGCGAGCCGCTGGAAGATACGCGGTGCCCCGAGCCACCCGTCCTTGTCGTGGATCGCGACCACGCCACGGCTCGTCGCGAGGCGCATTCCTTCACGGGTTGCGTCTACGAACTCGTCCTCCGACGGGGAGGCGAAGCGCTCACGGAACTGCCACGCCGACTCCTCGCGCAGGATCCCCGTCGGCTCGCCCGAGTCGTCGCGTTCGACGACGCCCCCCGGCACCTGGAGATCCCCGCCCGCCCTCGCGAGCGCTGCCGAGTTCAGCCAAAGTGAGTGGAAGTCCTTCGAGAACAGTGCGGTGGGCGCTTCACCCGTGACGGCGTCGAGCGCCTCCTTCGTCGGTTGGACCTCCCACTCGGTCGAGCGCCAGCCGGTTCCGCGGACCCACGAGCCGTGTCGGGGATGTGTCCGCACCCGTTCAAGCGCCTCTTCGACACCCGCCACGCCTTCGAGCCTCACGTCGTTCTGTGCTAACGACCACGTCGGGAAGTGAACGTGGGAGTCCGTGAACCCCGGCAGGACGCAGCGGCCGCCGAGATCGACGACGTCAGGCGTGGGGAGCGTGCGTTCGTGCGTTCCGACGCCGCCGGCGACCCGGTCGCCCGCGATCGCGAGCGCGCGCGCGAGAGGGAGCGACGGATCCATCGTGCGAACGACGCCGTTCTCGAGGATCATGGTGACGACTGTAACCGTCGGAGAGGACCCGGAATGCTCGCCCACGTCGCTGTCAACGTCACCGATTTTGCAGACGCGAAGCGCTTCTACGCGCTCGCACTCGAGCCGTTCGGCTATCGGGTCGTCTACGAAGAGGAGGATGCCCTCGCCTACTTTGCAGACGCGGCGGGCCTCGACTTCGGGATCGGCCGTCGCGACCCTGTCGGTGGAGCGCACGTGGCGTTCGAGTGCTCCGAACGCGCGACCGTCGACCGGTTCTACGCGGCGGCGCTCGCAGCGGGTGGAGTCGACAACGGCCCTCCCGGGGTGCGTCCGCAGTACGACCAGCACTACTACGCCGCGTTCGTTCACGACGCAGACGGCAACAACATCGAGGCTGTCTGCCACAAGGCGCCAAGCGACTCGGCCTAGACTTCGACCATGTCCTGGGAGCCGCTGTCCGACGACCAACTCGAGATTCGCGAGCTCGTCCGGACCCTTGCACGCGAGCGCATCGCCCCGCGCGCGGCTGAGATCGACGCGTCCCACGAGTTCCCTTGGGATGTCGTTCAGCTGTACCGCGACCACGAGATCTTCGGGCTCTTCTTCGACGAAGCCCACGGAGGCACCGGCACCGGCACGCTCCTCTCGCTCATCGCGATCGAGGAAGTATCGAAGGTCTGCGCGACGAGCGGCCTGATCCTCGCGGTGCAAGAGCTGGGCTCACTCGGCCTCAAGGTCGCCGGCACGGACGAGCAGAAGGAGCGCTACCTGCCGAAGCTTGCAACGGGCGAGTGGCTGGCGGCGTACGCCCTGACCGAGGCTGGCTCGGGCTCCGACTCGGCGGCGATGCGAACGACTGCAGGGCGGGAGGGCGATGAGTACGTCCTCGACGGCTCGAAGCGGTTCATCACGAACGCGTCCGTCGCAAGCCTCTACACGGTCTTCGCCAAGACCGACCCGGAGGCAGGCCACTCGGGCATCTCGGCGTTCGTCCTGGAATCGGACACACCAGGCTTCGAGGTCGCCCGCGTCGAGCCGAAGATGGGAATCGCTGGCTCCACGACAGGTGAGCTCGTCTTCGAGGGCGCTCGAATTCCCGCGACGAACCGACTTGGGGAGGAGGGCGAGGGCTTCCGGATCGCGATGCAGATCCTCGACCGCTCGCGGCCGGGTGTCGCGGCTCAAGGCCTCGGCATCGCGCAGGGAGCGACCGACTACGCGCTCGAGTACGCGCGGACGCGCGAGACGATGGGGAAGCCCATCGCCGAGCACCAGCTCATCGCCGGAAAGCTCGCGGACATGGAGACTCGCTGCGAAGCCGCGCGCGGGCTCCTCTACCGCTTCGGCCGCATGGTCGACGAGGGCGCCGACGATGTCGAGCTGACGAAGGCCTCCGCGATGGCGAAGCTCTTCTGCACCGACACGGCCATGGACGTCACGACGGAGGCGGTGCAGATCCTCGGCGGGTACGGCTACATCAGCGAGTACCCGGTCGAGCGCATGATGCGCGATGCCAAGATCACGCAGATCTACGAGGGAACGAACGAGATCCAGCGGCTCGTCATCGCGCGCGAGATGCTGAAGGAGTCGCGCGCCTTCCTGCTCGACGGCGTGGCGTAGGGGCCGACCGCGGCCCGGCCCCTACGAGAGATCGCCGTTCGAGATCTAGCCGCGCCCACAGTGGACGAGCGCGTTCAGGCAGTCGTCGACGAGCTTGCGGAGCGCGCCGGGCTTCCAGGCGTTCACGAAGTCCGCGTGCGCGCTGTAGACGCCGCCCGACGCGAGCGAGAAGCCCTCGCCGCCCAGCGTCCGGTAGCGATAGATCTGCGTGATCTGCGGAACTTCGACCGGGTGTGTCGATGGGCACCCGGCTCTTGTCGCGTAGGCCATGTGGCTCTTGTGGTCGGCGCTGTCGAGCCTCCGTCCGTCCCAGCACTCCGGGAAGCGGATGTGCAGCCGGAGGAACGAGCCACGCGCGTCCGGACATGTCGGCACTGAGCTCGAGCGGTCGACTCCCGAGTCCGCGCCGCAACTCCACGACGTCACACCCCTGCTCTGCGGGCTGGTGGCGGTCGAGTCGCCCGCGATCATGCGCAGGTTGTTCGGGAACGGGCTGACCTCGGCGACGGTGCCACGGCGGTAGTAGATCGTGGCCCCCTGCGGAAGCACCGTGTTCGCTTCCTGATACAGCGCGGGCACCCAGTACGCGGCCGTGTCATCGCTGCGCATGCAGGTTGTCGAGCTCGAGCGGAGCGATCCGAAGCTCGAGGACGCGTTCGTCGAGCGGTTGCCGACGAACGTGTGCTGGTGTGAGGCGCCGGGTTTCCCCGGGAAGACGATCGGGTCGTCCGGCGCCTGATGGCTGAAACGGCAGTTCTCGATGAAGTTCACGCCGGCGAGGTCGGCGCGCGAGACGGCGGCGCGCTCGTCTCCCGTCTTGGGCTTGTCACCCGCGAAAGCCGCGGGCCCGAGCACGGCTGCCAGCACGAGCACGAGGCCCCCGATTGCGATCAAGCCGATCCCTCTCACTGTCTTTCCCTCCCTCTGATTTGCAAACCGAGAGGAAGTCAGACACCGAGCCGTTCGGTTTCGTTCAGCGATTTGTGACGAGCGAGTTAGCATTCCGTACGGGTCGGCCCGCAAGAAAGCGCTCACCGGGGCATCTTTCTTTGTGCAACTCTGCGCAGAGGGAGGGATGCACATGAAACGCATACGACTCGTGGTCCCGGCGATCCTCGTCGGGGTCATGGCACTCGTTGTCGTCGGCGGGGCGACCGCGAAGAAGCCGGCAC
>JAOUHF010000098.1 GCA_029865325.1 Thermoleophilia bacterium | reverse complement strand
CGGACGCCAACGCTGAAGCCCAAGGTCGTCATTCCGAAGAGCGGCTTCCCGGCACCAGTCGACCGCGCGCTTCGCCGCCGCGGAGTTGTCGTCGTCGCGATCTACATGCCAGGCGCGGCCGTCGATGCAGTCGTGCGAGCAGAAGCACGCGCTGCAGCCGTTCGCTCTCGTGTCGGCTACGTTGCGATCAGCGCTCTGAACGAGCGCCTCGTGGGCTCACTGGTCGCGAAGACGGGCGTTCTTCCCGATCCAGCCGTCCTCGTCATCAAGCGGCCCGGAGTCGTAACGGCGACGCTCAGCGTGACCGATCGGAAGACGATCGCTCAGGCAGTCGCCCAGGCCCGGCGATGAGCGAGGTTGCAGCTCAGACGGGGTCGGGCCGGGAGCTCTATGTGAGACACGCACGAATCGACGGCGGCTCCGTGGCCGTGCTGCGCGCAGTCGACGAGGGTGACCGGTGCGTCGTGGAGACCGCGGTATGGCCGAACGGGCCCGACGCTGATCCGGTGCACCCCGGCCCATACAGCTTTCCGACGCCGGTCGAGGCCACACGATTCGTCACGCACGTTGTCGAGGCGTTCATCGCGCTCGGTTGCGAGGTCGGCGCGTCGTGACCCCCCGGGGTCTGACCCGGGGTCAGACCCCGGGCATGTCCTCAAGCGACCCCAGCGTCAGGAGAGGATGCGGGCGAGCTCTTCGATCGACGTGAGCCCCGACGCGACCTTCTCCAACCCGTCGTCCCACATCGGGCGCATGCCGTTCTTTGTCGCGGCCCGTGCGATCTCGTCGCGACTTGCGTGCTGAACGGCCAGGGCGGCGATCTCCTCGGACATCCGAAGGAACTGGAAGACGCCGATTCGGCCTCGATACCCCGTGTGGTTGCACCGAGGGCATCCCTTCTTCCGGTAGAAGACCGTCCCGTCGAGCACGCGCTGCACGTCCGGTGACATCCGGATTTCGTTGAGCTCCGCGTCTGTTGGCTGGTACGCCTCACAACAGTGCGTGCAGAGCTTGCGCGCGAGTCGCTGCGCCAGGACCGCCGACACAGCCGCGCCGGTGAGAAACGGCTCGACCCCCATCTCCCCGAGTCGCGTAATCGTCGAAGGCGCGTCGTTCGTATGCAGCGTCGAGAGCACGAAATGCCCCGTCAGAGCAGCCTCGATCGAGATCTTGGCCGTCTCGACGTCGCGGATCTCGCCGACCATGACGACGTCGGGATCCGAGCGAAGGATCGAGCGCAGAGACGAGGCAAACGTCAGGCCCGCACGCACGTTGATCTGCACCTGATTGACGCCCGTGAGCCGGTACTCGACCGGGTCCTCGACGGTGATGATGTTGATCTCGGGGCGGTTGATCTGCGCGAGGCACCCGTAGAGCGTCGTCGACTTGCCCGATCCGGTCGGGCCCGTGACGAGGAGCGCCCCCGTGGGCATTCCCACGATCGTCTCGAGGTCCGCCCTCATGGCTTCCGAGAGCCCGAGCTCGATCATCGTCGGCGGCTTGCGAGACTTGTCGAGGAGACGCATCACGACCTTTTCTCCCTCGACGGTCGGGAGGGTCGCGACGCGGATGTCGAGCATCCGGCCGACCGCTGAGGTCGAGAGCGAAAGGCGGCCGTCCTGGGGCTTTCGGCGCTCGGCGATGTCGAGCTTGGCGAGCACCTTGAGTCGAGTGGTGACGCCGGCGGCCATCTTCTTCGGGATGCGCTGGACCTCTCGAAGAACGCCGTCGACCCTGAACCGGACGACGAGCGCGTCCTCCTGGGCCTCGAAGTGCACGTCGGATGCGTTCTCCTCCGCCGCTTGAAAGATGAGTGCGTTCACGAGACGGACGAGAGGGCCGTCGGAGATCCCGTCGTCGGCTTCGAGGTCGTCGCCGTGGTCATCGGCCTCGTCCATCTCGACGACGACCGAGCCAATGGCTTCGGCGGTACGCACGAGTCGCCGCAGCTCCGCAAGGATGTCGTCGCGCGACGCGACGCCGAGCTCGAGCGAGTGCTTCGTCGCGAGCCGGAGCTCGTCGATGGCGTGGAGATTTCCGGGATCCGCGACGGCGACCTTCAGCACGTCGTCCTCGAGCGCATACGGAACCGCGACTGCACGCTCGAGCGTCTGTACCGGGATGAGCTGCGCCGCGTCCAGAGCGACACCCATGCCCAGGTCGACGATCTGCAGGTGATGGCGGACGGCAAGCATGCGTGCGACGCCGTCTGACGTTGCGACACCTTCGTCGATCAACGCCTGCGTGACCGGGGTTCCGTTGGCCGCTCGACCGCGGACGAGCGCCAGTGCATCGGAGCCGACGAGTGCAGTGTGCCCGAGAAGATCGAGGACGAGCTCGGCCGTCTCATCGACGCCGAACGGCGTCGCCAGCTGCCGGGCAGGCTGGGCGACCCCCGCTTCCGTGGCCTCGGATTCCTCGGCTGTCGTTGCGCGCATGATCTTCATCGGCTATCCCTCGAAGGGGTTATCGGCACGCGTCCTCGGCCTCTTGACGTTGCCGTGGTGTCAGAACAGACCGAGGTAGGCGTCGAGAATCCACTCGCCGAGAAAGAGCGTCACCACGGCCCCCAGGGCGAGGAACGGAACAAGTGGAACACCCATCTTTCTCGCATCGGTTCCGTGCCGCGAGACGAGAACGACAGCGGGCACGAGAGCGGCGAACAGCCCCAGCATCAGTGCGACAGACACCGACGCACCCAGCACCGCTCCGAGGAGGAGAGCGAGCTTGACGTCACCCATGCCGAGGCCCTTCGGGTAGACGAGCACGACAGCGAAGAGGAACCCGGCCGCTGCAAGCGCCGCAAGTAGCCACTCGGCGCTGGGTGCGATCGCCGTGTGAACCACGAGCGCGACCGCAGCCGCCGGAACGACGATTCGATTCGGGACGATACGAAGCTGGACGTCGATCGCCGAAAGCGTCACCAGAACGGCACAGAAGCCCGCAGCGAGAGCGGCCTCGGACGTCGGCCCGAAGACGGCGACGCACGCCACGATGAGCGCCGCTGCCACGAACTCGACGAGGGGATAGAAGATCGGGATCGGCGCCTCGCAGTGGCGACACCGGCCCTTCAGAAGGAGGTACGAAAGGACGGGGATGTTGTCGCGCCAGAGGATTTCCTGGGAGCAGCTGCCGCATGATGAGGGAGGCCGGAGCAGCGACCGCCGAGCAGGTACGCGCGCGACGACGACGTTGAGGAAGCTCCCAAGCGCAAGCGCAGGGGCGAGGACGAGGGCGGCGGCAGCAACGTTCACCGTCGTTGCTACCCCGAGTAGCTCCCCTGGACGGGATTGACGTTGGTAACGGTCTGCATGGCTACCGGCATGCCCAGCATGAAGTCGATCGGGAACGGAGGCGCGTGGATCAATGCCGAGTTGTTGATCGTCGCGCTTCGGGTGATCACCGGCCCCCAGATCGCCGTGTTGTTGTCCATGACGAAGTCGTTCACGGTGAACAGCGCACCCTGGAAGTTGACGTGGTTGCCGATCTCTCCTCCAACCGAGCCGCTCGTGTATTCCGCCACCAAGGAGCCTGCGACGATGACGAGGAGGTCGACGCGTGGATCCCAGCTGGCGTCGCAGGCGGGAACTCCACAGATGTCGGCCCGGTTCTTGATCCGTACCTGGCCAGACCCGTAGATCGTCGCGCGCCCGTCGTACTGGATCAGGTTCAGGTTCGACCAGGTGAGGTGCCCGTCGAAGTAGATGACGCCCTTGATCGTCAACGTGCCCGGCGAGCCGGGCTGCCACTTCAGCTGCGCGACGATGTTGCCCGCGCCGTCGAGCTTTCGGCAGTCATAGGCGGAGGCGGGCGTCAGGTCGACCTCGCCGCGACTCACGTTCAGCGTCGAGTCGTTGTCGAAGCCGCCCGGGAACACTCCACTCGTGCAGCTCGACTGTGGCCCGAGCTGGGCATTCGCGTACCAGTACGGCAAGTCTGGAGTCGGCTTCGTGATCGTCGGCGGAGTCGTACTGACTGCTGCGGCGTAGACGCGGCTAGCCGGTCCGCATGCGACCGGCGAACCGGCATAGTGGCATGCACCAGTCGCTGCGAACTCGGCGATCGGGCTGCCCGGGCTTCCGATCTGCGCGGTGTTGTTGACGTAGAGGTTTCCGACGATGTGAACGGCTCTGCTATCGATCTGGGCGTTGTTGTTGATGCAGACATCACCGCGGACGTAGAGCGCGACGTCCATCGACACGCTGTTGCCCATGTTGATGCAACCAGCCGGCTGATCGATGAAGAGGTAGTTGTACGGCCGCATGTCCGGGACCGTCGAGGTCGTGACCTGCGCCTGGGCGCTCACCGTGCGAACGACGTTCGCGGCATGAGGCCCGGAGGGATTCCTCGCCGATCCCGTACCGGTGAGCGTCCACGTCGTGCCGGAGAGCGTGCCCACGTACGTCACCGTCCCGGTCGGCAGCGTGACCGTCGTCGACGGTACCGAGCTTGCGGAGTATGGATCGGCCGCGGTCTTGAGCCTCGAGAACGCGTAGCTCAAGCCAGTCTCGGCCAGGCCGTACGCGCGTTGATCAGCCTGAACGCGCCGCGTGGACCCCTGATTCATCGTCACGTACGTGAAAATCCCCGCCGCGAGCGCCGAGAGGATGACCATGACGCCGAGCGCAAACGGCAGCGCGATGCCGCGCTCGTCGGCGAGCGCGCGCCGCACCGCATGTAGGGGAGATTCGAGCACCGCAGCTCCTTCGGAAGACCCTGCCGCAGTGAACGCGAGGTCGAGTGGTGTCGCATCCCCCGTCGAGGGGGGTTCCACGACGCGCATGGTTACGTGCGGCTCGAGTTGCGGAGGACGATGTCGTCGGTGAGGCGGTAACCGGGCAGGCCGCTCGCGGGCCTCGTGTTCACCGGCAGCGTCACCGAGAGGACCGCGAGGGTGGTGACTGACTGAGGCGCGAACGAGAACACAGTGCCTGTCGTCAGGTAGTCGACCGCCTTCTTCCCCGTTGCGTCGCACGTTCCGCCGACGAGCCGGTAGAGGGCAAAGCGAGTCCCGCTGCCCGTCGTGCACCAGCTGACAGTGGTTCCTGCGCCCGCCGTCGGGCACCGGTTTCCGAGAACGATGGTGATAGTCGCCGAGGCGCCTGTCGGCGTAACCGCGCTCGCGCAGTGGATCTCACGTCGAAGCTGATCCAGGGCGATTCTGGCGTTGATCTGCGAGGCGAAGCGGCGGTTCATCTCCTCTTCCGCCTTCGAGGCCGCGATGAGCGCGTACGAGAGCGCAGTCATCACGATCACGAGCATTCCGAGGACGGTGACGAGCTCGATAAGAGTGAAGCCCCGCTCGTCGCTGCGAAGGCGGTCTCTCAGCCTCACTGCAGTCGACACCTCAGGCTCCTGCTACTCGCAACGTCGGCAGGCCGTCGTCCTTGGGTCGCTCGACGACCACCCCGGACGCGGCCGCGTTCGCCGCAGTGACGATCGCAGCTTTCTCTGCACGAGCAAGGGCAATCTCGAAGTCGTGCCTGTTCGACGCTGCGTTCGCCGCCGTCTCGCGGTCGACGTTACCGCCCAGCACGAGCTCGATCAGCGCCTTCGAGAACGTCTGCATGTCGAAGAACTCGCCGTCTGCGATCGCGTCCGGAATCTCGTCCGTTCGGCGCTCGCGGATGAGCTCGGCGATCCGCGCGTTCGTCACCATCACCTCGACCGCGGGAACGCGGCCGCCGCCGAGCTCCGGAAGAAGGCGCTGACTGACGACGCCACGTAGAACGCCCGCCATGATCGAGATGACCTGTGCCTGCTTCTCGGGCGCGAAGAACTCGACCATGCGGCTGATCGTCTCCGCGGCGTCGAGCGTGTGCAGCGTCGAGAAGACAAGGTGCCCCGACTCGGCGGCCTGCAGTGCGACCTGCGCGGTCTCGGCATCGCGAAGCTCGCCGATGAGGATGACATCGGGGTCCTGCCGAAGCACCCGCCGCAATGCCTGATCGAAGCTTTCGGTATCGAGACCGACTTCGCGCTGGTTGACGATGCAGCTTCGGTCTCGATGAAGGACCTCGATCGGATCCTCGACCGTGACGATGTGCTGCCGCCGGGTGCGATTGATGTGGTCGAGCATCGCCGCGAGCGTCGTCGTCTTCCCCGACCCGGTCGCGCCGGTGACGAGGACGAGCCCACGCTGCTCGTCAGCAAGTCGTCCGACCCCGGCTGGCAAGTGGAGGTCGGAGAAGCCCGCTATCTGATCCGGGATGACGCGGAACGCGAAAGAGATGGCTCCCCGCTGCCGAAATCCGTTCACACGGAAGCGAGGCAGACCAGGCTCGGAGTAGGCGACGTCGAGGTCGCCCGTCGAGTCGAAGAGCTCACGCCGGCGCGGGACGGCGACCGTGACCCGATCGAGCACGGCCTCGACGTCCGCGTCCCCGAGGACAGGGAACTCCGTGGCGGGAGCGAGCTCGCCGTCGGAGCGGAGCACCGGCGGCTGTCCAACCTTGAAGTGGACGTCGCTGGCGCCCGCTGCAACGGCATGCCGGAGCACAGCGGTGAGATCCATGGACAACTCGTGCATCGGCACGAGCTCGAGGCTGCTTTAGGTCAGCGCACCGGCGGCGCGATGCGTGCGAGCCGTGACAGAGCCCGCATCGACGGCTGCGCGAGCAGCCGGGCGTCACTCGGGTGAGCCAGGTCGCCGCGTAGAAGTCCTGCCACCACATCGAATACCGCGGGAGCTCGCATTGCCCAGAGACACGCCTGTGGATAGCGATCGGCCGCGCGCTTGGCCTTCCACGACGCCGACGCGTGCCGGTCGAGAGAGGCGGAGAGCGCAGCCCCGTAGGTCTCGGGCTGGCCAGAGAGAACCGCCTCGGCGGCAAGTCGAGCTGAGACGAACGCCTCGTAGATCCCGTCTCCCGACAACGGGTCGACGAGCCCTGCCGCATCGCCGACCAGTAGAACGCGTCCGCTCGCGGCCGGAGATCCGAGCCGCCGCATGGGGAGCCTATGGCCCCGCACGTCGGTGAGAGCTCCCGGGGCGAGGCCGTGTGCTCCCGCAAGCAGATCGAGGTGGTCGCGCAACCGCGGGCCTTCGCCGAGCCAGCCTCCCACTCCCAGGTTCGCGTGGTCGCCCTTCGGGAACACCCAACCGTACCCGCCGGGAACCACGCCGAGCTCGACCCAGGCGGTCTCGTGGTAGCGCTCGGGGTCGAGAACCTCCCAAGGCACATTTCCCTCGAGCGCGACTCCACGCAAGATCCCGTCACCTAGGCCTGCTGCCCGAGCGATGATGCCGTTGGCGCCATCGGCTCCGATGAGAAACGAGCTCCGCACGGGTGAGCTGCCGACAACCGCCGAGACGCCGTCCTCGTCAACGTCGAGCCCTTCGACGCGAACGCCGCCCCGGAACTCGGCTCCGGCCGCAGCGGCCTGCTCCGCGAGATGGAGGTCGAGCCGGCGGCGCTGCGTCATCAGGATCAACGGCTCGCGGCTCGTGCGCGCGACGGGCCGGCCGTAGCGCGCACGAAGCACGAACCGGTCGACGACGTGCTCGACCACCGGCTCGACATCGCACGGTGCATGCCTGACGGCGCGACCCGTGACGCCGCCACCACATGGCTTGTCGCGCGGGAACCGGGCCTTGTCGGCGAGAAGTACGCGCGCGCCGCCGCGGGCGAGGTGGATCGCCGTCGCCGAGCCGGCGGGTCCCGCTCCCACGACGAGGACGTCGAATCGCTCCATGGATTCGATCGTAGGATGCGGGAACTAGTCGATGCCCGTCGACGTCCACACCGAGATCGAGATCGACCTTCCGCGAACCGATGTCGCGGCCTACGCCGCGAACCCCGACAACGCCACGGCCTGGTACGAGAACATCGAGAGCGTGGAGTGGGAGACTCCGCCGCCACTTGCGGTCGGATCGCGCCTCGCGTTCGTCGCCCGCTTTCTTGGCCGCCGGCTCGCGTACGTCTACGAGATCCGCGAACTGATACCGGGCGAGCGTCTCGAGATGAGCACCGCCGACGGGTTGTTCCCGATGGAGACGACGTACACGTGGGCCGACACGCCGACCGGGTCCACTTCGATGACCCTGCGCAACCGAGGAGAGCCGTCGGGCTTCGCGAGCGTCGGCGCACCGCTGATGGCACGCGCAACGCGTCGCGCGAACCGCAAGGACCTCGCGCAGCTGAAGCGGATCCTCGAGACGCGAGACGGTTGATCCGACCTCACGTTCAGCTCCGCGGTGGCCGCAAGAACGCGCGGCGCGTCCGGGCTACAATGGCCGGCCCTAGCAGGGGTTCCCGAGTGGCCAAAGGGGGCGGGCTGTAAACCCGCTGGCTCAGCCTTCGGAGGTTCGAATCCTCCCCCCTGCATCGCCGCGTCCTGGGCTACAGTCCGAGCTTCGCCCTCTTAGCTCAGTCGGTAGAGCACCTCCATGGTAAGGAGGGGGTCGACGGTTCGAGTCCGTCAGAGGGCTTGGCTCCAGTAAAGGGTTGGCCGCGA
>JAOUHF010000014.1 GCA_029865325.1 Thermoleophilia bacterium | reverse complement strand
GCAACGTTCTCGAGCTACGACGAGGTCGCGCACCATTCAGGCCTCGAGCGGGCGGACACGCTCGAGGCGCTGCGCAAGCTCGACCAGCAGTTCGGGCGGATCGAGCGCGCGCGCAAGTACGCACCGCGCCCGTACGAGATCGTCGTCCTCTCGGATCACGGCCAGACGCAGGGAGCCACGTTCAAACAGCGCAACGGCTACGGCCTCGACGACCTCGTCGAGCGCTCGCTGACGAGCGGCGAGGTGGCTGACTTCTCCGGTGGTGACGAGCAGAGCTCGATGGTCGGTCACGCGTTCAGCGAGGCGACGGGCGCTGACGACGACAAGAAGGCGAAGAAGCGTCCCAAGAACGACGTCTCCGACCGCAACGTCGTGGTCATGGGCTCGGGCAACCTCGGCCTCATCTACCTCATGGAGGAGAACCGGCGCCTGACGCTCGAGGAGATCGAGGCGCGACACCCTCGGCTCATTCCGGCGCTATGTGAACATCCCCACGTCGGATGGGTGCTGGTGCGCTCGTCGCAACACGGGCCCGTCGCGCTCGGTGGGCGCGGTGCCCACTACCTCGTGCACGGACGCGTCGAGGGGGAAGATCCGCTCGCCCACTTCTCCCCCAATGCCGCGCAGCACCTGCGGCGCACCGATGGCTTCGCGCACGTCGCGGACCTCATGGTCGGAAGCTTCTACGACCCCGAGCTGGACGAGGGCTGCGCATTCGAGGAGCTCATCTCGTTCCACGGCGGGATGGGCGGCTCGCAGACGCGCCCGTTCATCCTCTTTCCCGCCGACCTCCCCCTCCCGGACGAGCCGCTCGTCGGCGCGGCTGCTGTGCATGCGTTGCTGCGCAGCTGGCGCCAGCACCTGCAGACGGCCGCTTAGCCGCGCGTCGGCGTCGCACCGGCAATCAGGTCGGCGGCGCGCTCGGCGATCATCACCGTCGGCCAGTTCGTGTGGCCGCGCGGGAGGAAGGGCATCACGGAAGCGTCGGCGATCCGAAGTTGGTCGACCCCTCGCACGCGGAGCTCGGGATCGACCACTGCGGCGTCGTCGATCCCCATGCGGCAGCTCGCGACGGGGTGGTAGAGCGTCTGCGAGCGGGCGCGGATGTGGGCGCGCAGGCCCTCGTCGTCCTGGATCTCGTCGCCCGGGAGCATCTCGTCGGCGAGAAAGGAGGCCAGCGGCTCCTCCGCTGCGATCCGTCGGGCCAGCCGCAATCCGTGGAGCAGGAACTCGAGGTCCTCGGGCTCGCGCAGGAACGCGGGATCGACCACGGGAGGAACGTCCGGGTCGGCGCTTCGGATCCGCACCGATCCCGTACTGCGCGGCTGGAGCTGGACGACGCCGATGGTGACGCCGTGCTCCGTCGGCTCCTTGAGGCCCTCCTCTTCGAACGGGACGGGCGCGAAGACGAGCTCGAGGTCGGGTGCCGCCAGGCTTGGGCTCGTGCGCACGAACGCGAGCGCCTCCCCGAGATTCGAGGTCAACGGTCCGCGCCGGAGGAGCAGCCAACGCAAGGTGTTCCACGTCGATCCCGCCGACGTGAGCGTCCCCACGCCGGGTCGCGTTCGGACGACGACGCCGCTCGCGATGCGATCGCGCAGGCCGGCTCCGACGCCGGGGAGCTCGTGCACGAGCGGAACACCGGCCTCGTCGAGCACATCTCGGGGGCCGATCCCCGAGAGCTGGAGCAAGCGCGGCGTGTTGACGGCGCCCGCTGTGAGGATCACGCTCCGCGACGCCAACGCGTGCTCCTCGTCGCCCTCGACCCGGACCGAGACACCGACTGCGCGTGTCCCCTCGAGCAGGATGCGCGTGGCGAGGGCGCCGGTTTGCACCGTCAGGTTGGGGCGCCGCATCGCCGGGCGGAGGTAGCCGTCCGCCACGCTGAAGCGCGCCCCCCGCCGCTGCGACACGCGCACGACCCCGACCCCCTCGTTGTCGGGGTCGTTGAGATCGGCCCGGAAGGGAATGCCGGTGGCCTGGGCAGCCGCCACGAAGGCGTCGCTGAGCGGGCTACGGTCGCGCTGGTCAACGATCGCAAACGGGCCGCGTGCGCTCTTCGCGTAGAAGGGCTCGACGTCCGCCCAGGCCCAGCCGGGCGCGGCGGCAGCCCAGTCGTCGTAGTCGAGCCGATTCCCGCGAGCCACGATCATCGCGTTCATCGAGGCGCACCCGCCGAGCATGCGGCCGAGCGGATAGACCAGCTCTCGGCCATCGAGCGCGGACTGCGGGGCAGTCGCAAACCCCCAGTCGAGGTCGGTGCGGTACAGACGCGAGAACGCCGCGGGAATCTTGATCTCGAGCTTCCGCGAGCGCGGGCCGGCCTCGATGAGAAGCACCGAGAGGTCCGGGTTCTCGCTGAGCCGGGACGCCAGGACGCAGCCCGCAGTACCCGCACCCACGATGACGACGTCGTGCACGCGCCGAGGATACGGAGGATGCGACCGTGACGCTCTCCGTACGAAGGCGTTCCCCACGCGTGATGGTTCTCGTCCTAGGCTCGACGGCATGGCACTGGCGACGGCGAAGCCCCAGACAGCGGCAACTCCGTGGGGGGCGGCCGTGGTGGTCGAGGAAGTCGCCGTGCCCCAGCGCACGGGGGACAAGCGCTTCTCGGTCATCGTCCAACTTCTCGAGACGCGGTCCGGCGAGCGTCTCGTTCGCTTCGCGTACGCGACTGCGGGATCCGCCCGGCGCGGTCCCGTGACGATGCGGGCGCGCGACCTCGAGCGACTGCGGGCGGCGCTCGAGCGCGCGCCCGTCCTCCAAGAAGCCCTTGGCACGCTCGGCGAGCAGTAGGCGCGCAAACGAAGCGTGGCCACGTCGCCAATGCGGCGAGCGCGCTATGCGTCAGGCGAGAGCGAGCGCGTGCGCAGCCGCCGCGTCGACGAGCGCGGCGAGCAGGAGTCCTCCGTCTGCGGAGCCGAGCAACGGGTCGACAGCGTGCTCGGGATGAGGCATCAGGCCCATGACGTTGCCCGTCTCGTTGATCACGCCTGCGACATTTCCGAGCGAGCCGTTCACGTCCTCGAGGTAGCGCAGAACGATCTGGCCGCGCGCCGCGAGTTGCACGAAGGTTCCCTGATCCGCGAACCAGGCACCTTCCCCGTGCTTGATCGGGATGACGAGCTCCTGGCCGGGGGCACACCGTCGAGTGAAGATCGTGTCGGCGTTCTCGACGTTCACGCGCGCGTCGCGACAGACGAACTCGAGTTGACGGTTGGGTCGCAGCACGCCGGGGAGCAACCGCGACTCGCACAGGATCTGGAACCCGTTGCAGATTCCGAGGACGGGGCCGCCGTCCTTCGCGAATCTGCGGACCGCGTCCATCGCCGGCGAGAGACTGGCGATTGCCCCCGTGCGCAGGTAGTCGCCGTAGGAGAAGCCGCCAGGCAGCACGACCGCCCCCGTCTCGAGCGGCAGCTCCGGCTCCTCGTGCCACACGAGGGCCGGCTCGGCGCCCACCGCCCCGAGCGCCCAGGCCGCATCGCGGTCATCGTTCGACCCTGGGAAGACCACGACCGCGACGACGGGGCGCTCGCTCACGAGTCGTCGACGTGGATCTCGAAGCTCTCGATCAGCGGATTCGCGAGCAGGTTGGCGCACATCTTCTCCACAGCGGAACGGGCGTCGTCCGCGTCGTCGGCAGCGAGGTCGAGGTCGATGACTCGGCCCACGCGCGCAGTGGAGACGTCGAACCCGAGCTTTGCGAGAGAGCGCTGCACGGCATCCCCCTGCGGATCGAGGATGCCCTGCTTGGGCCGAACCACGACGGTCGCCTTCACAGGACGACCTCCGGCCGGGCGAGGTAGTCGTCGAACCGGATCTCCGTCAGCCGTTCGAACGCCTCGACGTAGCGGGCGCGAGTCCCGGCGACGACGTCCCGAGGGAGCTCGGGGCCGGGCGAGGTCTTGTCCCACCCGGTCTGCTCGCACCAGTCCCGAACGAACTGCTTGTCGAACGACGGCTGGGGTCGTCCCGGGGCATAGCTGTCAGCGGGCCAGAAGCGCGACGAGTCGGGCGTCAGCGCCTCGTCACCGAGGACGATCGCCCCGCCGGCGTCGACACCGAGCTCGAACTTCGTGTCGGCGAGGATGATCCCGCGCGCCTCCGCGCGCTTCGATGCGAATCGATAGAGCTCGAGGGAGGCGTCTTTCGCAATCGAATACCGCGCCTCACCACAGAGAGCCGCGGCCTGCTCCTCATCGATGTTCTCGTCGTGGCCTTCCGCCGCCTTCGTCGCGGGTGTGAAGATCGGCTCGGGAAGGGATGCCGATTCTTCGAGCCCAGCGGGCAGCTGGTGACCGCACACAGCCCCCGTCTCGCGGTAGTCCTTCCACGCGGATCCGGCGAGGTACCCTCGAACCACGCACTCGATCGGGAGCATCTCGAGCTTCCGGCAGATCATCGTCCGCCCGTCGTCGCGAATCTCGAGCAGGTGGTTCGGCACGATCTCGCGCGTCCGGGCGAACCAGAATGCCGAGAGCCCGGTCAGCACGCGTCCCTTGTCCGGAATCTGCGTCGGAAGAACGACGTCGAAGGTCGAGATTCTGTCGCTTGCCACGAGAGCGAGGGCGTCGTCACCAACCGCGTAGATCTCACGCACCTTGCCGCTTGCGATGTGCACCGCGTCAACCGTCATGTGCTCACTTCCTCTCTTTCTGCGACCAGAGCTCGAAGGCGTGCGAATACCACGTCCGCATGCCGAGTGAACGCGCTCATGTCGAAGATCTCGCTGACGTCGACTCGGCTCGTGATCTCCGAATCGGCACGAACGAGATTGCGAAAGTCGAGGCCCTCGTCCCACGCGCGCATCGCATGCCGCTGGACGGCACGATATGCCGTGTCCCGGTCGAGGCCCGACTCGACGAGCGCCAACAGCAGCCTCTGACTGAAGAACAGCCCGCCGGTCGCCTCGAGATTCGCTCGCATCCGCTCCGGGCGAACGACGAGGCCTTCGGCGAGCCACGCGAAGCGGTCGAGCATGTAGTCGACGGCAAGAAACGCATCGGGCAGCACCACGCGCTCCGCCGACGAATGCGAGATGTCACGCTCGTGCCAGAGGGCAACGTTCTCGAGCCCGACGAGGGCGTATCCACGCACGACACGCGCGAGGCCGCAAATCCGCTCGGACACGATCGGATTACGTTTGTGCGGCATCGCAGACGAGCCCTTTTGTCCGCGCCCGAACGGCTCCTCGGCCTCACGCACCTCCGTCCGGGCGAGATGGCGGATCTCGAGCGCGAAGCGGTCGAGCGAGGACGCGATGAGCGCGAGCGAGGACAAGAGCTCCGCGTGGCGGTCACGCTGCAGGATCTGAGTCGAGCTCGGAGCAGGCTCGAGCCCGAGTGCGTCGCAGGCGATTCGCTCGACGTCCGGGGTCGTCGTCGCATACGTGCCGACGGCGCCGGAGAGCTTTCCGACCCGCATCCCCGCGACCGCCCGCTCGAAGCGCACCTGATCCCGCGCGAGCTGGAATGCCCAGCCAGCGAGCTTGAGCCCAAACGTCGTCGGCTCGGCATGGACGCCATGGGTCCGTCCGATGGTGAGCGTCTCTCGGTGCTCCTCGGCACGGCCCGCCACAACGGTGAAAGCACGCTCTAGTCCATCGAGCAGAAGCCGCCCCGCGTCCTGGATCGTGAGGGCGAGCGCAGTGTCGAGGACGTCGGAGGACGTGAGGCCGTAGTGCAGCCAGCGGCCGTCGCGTCCAAGGTCGGCGGAAACCGCATCGACGAACGCGGCGACGTCGTGATTCGTCGTACGCTCGAGCTCGGCAACACGCTCGGCGCTCGGAGCGCGAGCACTGTTGCGAAAAGCCCGGGCCACGGAGGACGGCACGACCCCGACCTGGGCCCACGCGTCCAGCGCAGCCAACTCGACTGCCAGCCAGCGCTCGAGCTTTGCCTCCTCCGACCAGACGAGCGCCATGGCCGGTCTGGCGTAGCGGGAGATCACTGAGTCGATTCTAGTCGGCGTGCCTGAGGGTCAGTTGTCACGCTCTCGGCACAGCCCGTCCACCACTCGTACGACTTTCGACGATAGGCTCAAATGTGGGTGGAGGCGAGGGGTGGCCCCAAGCGCGCGCGTGACCATCAGCCCTCCGGAGACCCGGAGAGGCCCAACACGAGCCCGTCCGCTGCCGCCTGAGCGATGTCCGAGCGGTGGCGCATGCCTTCGAACTCGATGCGATCCACGGCCGCGTACGCCGCAGCTCTTGCACCGGCGACGGTGTCGCCGAGGCCGGTGACACCGAGGATCCTCCCGCCGTTCGTGACCAGTCGTTCACCATGAAGCGCAGTGCCCGCATGGAAGACGAGAGCCCCTAGAGCCTCCGCGTCGTCAACACCCGTGATCTGGCTTCCACGGCTCCCCTCCACCGGATACCCATGCGCGGTCAGCACGACGGTCACTGCGGAGTCAGCGCTCGCTTCCATCGCCATACCGGCGAGCTCCCCGCTCGATGCTGCGGCCAGAACCTCGAGAAGATCCCCCTCGAGGAGGGGAAGAACCGCCTGCGTCTCCGGATCGCCGAACCGACAATTGAACTCGAGGACGTGCGGCCCACCCGGCGTCAGCATCAGACCGGCATAGAGCAACCCGATGAACGGCGTCCTCCTCCGATCCAGCTCGGCGAGCACGGGACGAATTGAGGCCGAGACGAGCTCGTCGACCTCAGCTGGCCCGATACCGGGGACAGGCGCATAGGCGCCCATACCGCCCGTGTTCGGCCCCTCGTCACCGTCGCGCGCTCGCTTGAAGTCTTGCGCCGAGACGAGTGGAAGCGCCTGCCGCCCGTCGCAGATCGCAAGGAGCGAGACCTCAGGGCCCTCCAAGAACTCCTCGACTACAACCCTCTCTCCCAGGCCGGCAACTGCGCGCAACGCAGCATCCACCTCCTCCTGCGACCGGCAGACGTGAACCCCCTTCCCTGCGGCGAGTCCGTCGGCCTTGACGACGCAGGGCGGACGCGCGATCGGAAGCTGCTCGGCCGTCGGCACCGCGGCGGCGGCCATGACCTCCTTCGCGAACGACTTCGACCCTTCGATCGCCGCCGCTCGCTTTCCTGGGCCGAAGACCGCAAAGCCGAATCGGCGCAGTACGTCGGCGAGGCCCAGGACGAGCGGGATTTCGGGTCCGACGACGACGAGGTCGGCGTCCACGGACGTTGCCAGACCCAAGACGCCCTCGGCGTCCTCGGCACGGATCGGGTGGCAATGCGCAAGCCGCGCCATCCCAGGGTTTCCCGGTGCCGCATGAAGCTCCGTCAGAGTAGAGGACTGCGCGAGCTTCCAGGCGAGTGCGTGCTCACGGCCACCGGAGCCCACGAGGAGTACGCGCATCGCGCCGAGTCTAGTGGTGCAACCCGAGCTTCTCGCCCGGCCGAGGCGCGTGGCGACCGTATGACGTCAGCCGAGCGCGAGCACTCGCTCGCGCTCGGCTCCGGTGCCGACGAGCGTCACGGGAACCCCGAGCGCCGCCTCCACGAACGCGACGTACGCGCGCGCCGCGTCCGGGAGCTCCTCCTCGATCGGGGCCTCCCACCCGGACAGCGTCTCGAACACCGGCCTGCAGTGGTGGAAGTCGCTCTGGTGCGCGGGGAACTCCTCGATCTCTGTGCCGTCCTCGAGCCGGTAGCGCACGCAGACGGGAATCTCCGCGAACTCGGAGAGCACGTCCAGCTTGGTCAGCGCGAGCGACGTGATGCCGTTCACGCGGACGGCGAACCGCAGAGCCACGAAGTCCAGCCAGCCACACCGGCGCTCGCGTCCGGTCACGGTGCCGAACTCGTGGCCGAGCGTCTGCACGCGGGCGTGATCTGCCCCCTCGATCTCGCTCGGGAACGGCCCCTCGCCCACACGCGTCACGTAGGCCTTCGACACCCCGAGCACTTCGTCGATTCGATTCGGCCCAATGCCGAAGCTCACCGCCGCGCCAGCGGCGATCGGGCTCGACGAAGTCACGAATGGGTAGGTGCCGTGGTCGAGGTCGAGCAGCGTGCCCTGGGCGCCCTCAAAGAGCACGCGCTCGCCGGCGCGCAACGACCGGTCCACCAAGAGCGACGTGTCGGCGACGAACGGGCCGAGCCGCTCCGCAAAGTGGAGGTGCGCCTCCACGACCTCCTCGGCATCGAACGGCTCGAGCTCGTAGACGCGCTGTAGCCAGATGTTCTTCTCGGCGGCGGCAAGCTCGATCTTCTGCCGCAGGATCTTGGGGTCGAGCAGGTCCTGGACGCGGATCCCGATGCGGGTTGCCTTATCCGCGTATGCGGGTCCGATACCTCGCCGTGTCGTGCCGATCTGCAGGCGGCCGAGCCTGCGCTCCCGCGCTCCGTCGAGCGCGACGTGCCACGGCATGATCAGGTGGGCGTTGCCAGAGACGAACAGAAGGTTTCTGGTCTCGTGCCTGCGCGCCTCGAGCTCGTCGAGCTCGGAGACGAGAACGCCGGGGTCGACGACGCAGCCGGCTCCGATGGCGCTTCGTTTGGCGGCGATGATTCCCGTCGGGATTTGCCTGATCTTGTAGGTCTCGCCCGCGACGACGATGGTATGGCCCGCATTCGGACCGCCCTGATAGCGGCAGACGAGATCCGACTCCTGGGCGAGCAGATCGACGATCTTCCCCTTGCCCTCGTCGCCCCACTGCGCACCGACGATGACAGTCGCAGGCACGCGCGCCAGTCTTGCACGAAGCCGAAATATCCGAAGTCAGACGTGCGCAGCCGCGGCGAGCGCAGGCTCTTCGAGCGGAGCCGGCTCGACCACCGCGACCGCCGGGAGGCCTACACCAGCGCACGCGCTCTCGGCACCTGCTTGCTCGCCGACGATGGAATCGGCCGCTCCGCCGAGCGACCGCAGCCTGGCGAGAAGCGGTAGCGCCGCAGCCGTGGCGAAACCACCGGCGACGAACGCAGCTCCGATGGACCGGGCCTCGCCGAGCGCCCCGAGTCCGACCTGTCCCCCGAATCCACCCGCATTCGAGACCATCGAGTCGAACGAGACGACCGTTGCGCGCTGCTCTGTCGGAACGACCTGGTGAAGGTAGGCGGAGCGAACGGGACTCGTTACGCCGATCGAAGCCGTCACCAGGAGCAACGCTGGGAGCGCCACCCAGAACGAGCCGGCGAAGCCGAGAGCGACGGCGGCGCACGTCTGGAGTGCAGCTGCGCCGAGCAGGAGCGTCGTTCGTCGACCCACGTGGCGAGACGCAATGTTGACGACCTGGTTGCCCACGATCGTAGACAGCGCGATCCCCGCAGCGACGAGCCCGGCTATCCAGACCGCGTCGCTGTCGAGCAACTCGAGGAGGTATGGCTGCGAAGCGTAGAACCCCCAGGTGAAGAACCCCACCTGGACGAGCGACGCGAGCATGAGCAGCCGCAGCGGCCGCTGCCCCCAGCCGAATTGGACGCCTGCCTTGGCATTCCGCGCTATCTCGCCCGGAAGGCCCGCCGCGGCCACGCGCCTGGGTGCGAACCCGAGATCGTGCATCACGACGAACGCAACCACGAAGACCGCCACGAGGAGCACCGCGCGCACGAGGTAGGGGATCGCAAGGTCAATCTGGCCGAGCAGCCCGCCCCCGATCGCGCCCACCAACATCGCGCCGCCGGTGATCTGCTGTCCGCGCGCGAACACGCGGTCGAGGATGCCTCGGTACCCCGTGACGGCGAGTGCGTCCACGAGCCACGCCTCCGTCGCGCCCGAGTAGAACGTGAATCCGAGGCCCATCCCGACAGAGACGAACGCGAACGCGACCACACCGGCCCCGATCTGTGCGAGTGCCACGTACAGCAGCGTGGTGATCGCGAGCACCGAAACCGAGAGCAGGAACGACACCCTCCGTCCTAGTGTGTCGGCAACTACGCCGGTCGGAACCTCGAAGACGACCATCCCGGCGGAGAAGGCGGCGTTCGCAACGAACACCTCGAAGAAGCTCAGCCCGGCGTCGAGGAGGAACAGCGTGTTCACGCCCCAGATCAGCGCTGCCGAGAGCGTGTACAGCCCTGCCAAGGTGAAGTAGCCGGCGAGAACGCGTCGGCTCTCGGGGGGAACCGTCACGGCGACAACGGCCACGCGCCGTAGCGTAGGGACTCACGCCTGCCGGCTGGCCCTGCGGCCCCCCGAACGTGGATGTCCCCATGACGACCCCTCCGTAGCGTGAGGTCGCGTCGCCCCGGACCGCGCGGTTCGGCGACTACGCGGCGGCTAGATCGGCGAACTTCGCGTAGCGGCGGAGGAACGAGAGCTTGGTGGTGCCCGTCGGGCCGTTGCGGTGCTTCGCCAGGATGATCTCGGCTATACCCTGCTGGTCGGACTCCTCGCCGAGGTAGTACTCGTCGCGATAGACGAAGAAGACGAGATCCGAGTCCTGCTCGAGCGATCCCGATTCACGCAGGTCGGAGAGGAGCGGACGCTTGTCGTGGCGCTGCTCGACGGCACGTGAGAGCTGTGACATCGCGAGGATCGGGACCTCGAGCTCGCGCGCCAGCACCTTGAGCGCGCGGGAAATCTGCGAGACCTCTTGAACACGGTTCTCCGCGTTCGAGCCCGAGGTCATCAGCTGGATGTAGTCGACGACGATAAGGCCGAGAGAGGGTTCTCTCGACTTGAGCCGTCGCGCCTTGGAGCGGAGCTCCATGATCGTGATAGAGCCCGAGTCGTCAACGTAGATCGGGGCCTTCATCAACCGGTCGCAGGCCGTCGTCAGCCGCGGCCAGTCGTCCGGAGCGAGCTGCCCCGTGCGCAGCCGCTGCGACTCGACCTTCGCTTCGCTGCACATCATGCGCTGCGTCACCTCGGACTTCGACATCTCGAGCGTAAAGAGGGCTACCGGCGTTCCGTGGCGGACGCCGAGGTTGGCGGCGATACAGAAGCCGAGCGCGGACTTCCCCATCGACGGCCGCGCGGCGAGAATCACGAGGTTCCCCGGCTGAAACCCCGACGTGAGCAGATCGAGCTCGCGGAATCCGGCGGGAACGCCGGTGATGTCGGCTCCCGACTCGTAGAGCTGCGTGATCCGCTCGAAGCTCTCCTTGAGGAGCACCTCGATGTGTGCGAAGTCGCTCGTGACACGCTGCTGCCCGAGCTCGAAGACAATCTGCTCTGCGCGATCGACGAGATCCGTGACCTCGCCGGGCCGCTCTTGGCCGAGCCGCGTGATCTCCTGACCGGCCCGAACGAGCCCGCGGAGCGTGGACATCTCCTTGACGATGCGTGCATAGTGCTCGACGTTCGACGTGGACGGGACGAGGGCCGCGAGCTCGGCAACGCGCGCCTGCCCTCCGACCGCTTCGAGCTCACCGCGCTCGTCGAGCTCGTCGCTGAGGGTAATGGCATCCACCGGCTCGCCCTTCGCCCACAGCGCGAGCGCTGCCCGGTACGCCTTGGCGTGGCTCTCCCGATAGAAGTCCGACGCGTCGAGAATCTCGCTCACGGTCCCCACAGCCGTCGTCGACAGCAGCATCGCGCCCAGGACCGACTCCTCGGCCTCGAGGTTCTGGGGCGGGACGATCGCACTCAAGCGGTCCGCGACGTGCTCGAGCCCGGCGGCGCTCACCGATCGACCTCTGGGTAGGAGTTCGTCACGGAGCGGGAGTCAAGCCGTCTGGACCCGCCGCGTCCAATGAGAGCGCAAGTTGGCTCCCGTGCAGGAAGATCGGAACATACGTTCCCAGGTTATCCCCGCCTCCGGATGGCCTGTCGACAGGACAGGCGGAGTTGTCCAGCCGGAAACATGCGCACACAGCGGGAAGTTCCGCTTTCTGTCAACAGCCCTGTGGGGAAGCCCGAGCGTGACGTACAGACGGAGGCGAGTGCCAACGAGAGGCTACGAGCCGGTGATCGCCCTCAGCACGAGCGGGCGAAGCAGTCTCGAGTCGCCGATAAGCGTTACCCGCGGCTTCGCGGAGGAATTCGCTGACGCGGCGCCGGAAACGACGAGGCAGCACACGGCGACCGCGCTGGCAAGAGCCACTGTACGCCCGAGCTTCCCGTTCGCGTACGGCCCGTTAGTCCTCGACCTCGGGGGACGTTTCATCGTCGGACTCCGCCTCCGACTGCTCGCCGGAAGCCTCGAGCGACGGCGCGTCGTCCTCCGAGAGCACGCTGTCGATGTTGACGTGCTTCGCCTCTACGAGAGCAGCTGCCGCAGCCTCGGCCTCGACCTCGGCGGCCTCGAGCGCTGCGAGCTCTTCCTCGGGCGGGAGCTCCCCGCCCTCCGGGACGACGAGCGTCTTGACCTCGACGTCCACGTCTTGGAAGACCTCGATCGGGATCGAGTAGCGACCGATGCGCTTGATGGGATCGATCGCGATCTTACGCCGATCGACGCGGATCTTGCGGGCGCGCCAGATCTCGTCGGCGACATCGGACGGCGTGACGGAGCCGAAGAGCGAGCCGGTCGGCCCGGCCTTGACCTCGAAGCGCAGCACGGTCTTCCCGAGCACCTCCGCGATCTCGGACGCCTGCTCGGAACTCCGCGCCTCGTGCTTCGCTCGTTGTGCGTCGACCTTGCGCAGCTCGGCTACCCGAGCCGGCGTCGCGGTCTCGGCCATGCGACGCGGAAGCAGGTAGTTGCGGGCATACCCACGGGCGACGTCGACGACGTCCCCGCGCAGGCCCAGCTTCTCGACGTCGGTGAGGAGGATGATCTGCATCAGCGCACTTCTCCTAACCGACGTACGGGAGAAGAGCCATCTCCCGCGCACGCTTGACTGCCGAGGCCACCTGGACCTGGTGCCGCCGGCACGCGCCCGTGATCCGGCGCGAGCGGATCTTGCCCTTCTCCGAGATGTAGCGCCTCAGCTGAGCGATGTTCTTGTAGTCGATCTCCGCGACCTTGTCCCGGCAGAAGTGGCAGCTCTTCCGCCTGCCGGGCGCGGTGCTCGGGCCGGTGCGCCTCCGTGGTTGCTGTTTCTTCGATGCCATCGTGTTCTCCTGCGATTGACGTGGGCTAGCTGCGACGCGACTGCGAAGCAGCCGCCTTTAGGGGTCTTGGCGCGACGGGAGATGTCGCGCCAGCGGGATCTCCGGTCTTGCGCACTAGAACGGAATGTCGTCGTCGGCCGGCGAGGACGGGAAGTCGTCTCCGCTCGCAGTGGCGCCTGCGGGCACGTACGCGCCCTCGGACTCCTGGCGGCCACCGAGGAACTGGACGCTCTCGGCGATGACCTCAACCGCCTGGCGCTTCGCGCCGTCCTGCGCCTCCCACTCGCGCCACTCGAGGCGGCCGTCGATCGCGACCGGGCGGCCCTTGGCGAGGTACTGGGCGCAGTTTTCGCCCTGTTGACCCCAAACGGTGATGTCGAAGTAGTTCGGCTTGTCGGTCCACTGGCCCGACTCGTCCTTGCGCCGCGTGTTCACGGCGAGACGGAGAGAGCAGACAGCGGTCCCGGACGGGGTGTGCCTGAGCTCCGGATCCCTCGTCAGGTTTCCGACGAGCACGACTCGATTGATGCTGGCAGCCATTGGCTACTCCTCCTCTTCTTCTGCAACGACGTCGGATGCGATCTCTGCATCCTCGCGCGTCGGCGCGGCCACCGCTACGGGCCGCGCGGGACTCCCCTGAATTCGACGTGTCGCCATGTGGCGCATCACACCGTCGTCGATGCGGAGCACGCGGGACGCCTCGTCGAGCGTGGTCGTGTCACAGCTGAACTGCAGCAGGTGGTAGCTGCCCTCGCCCTTGTGGCCGATCTCGTACGCGAGCTTGCGCCGGCCCCAGACGTCGTGCAGGTCCCACGAGCCTCCGCCCTTCTCGATCAGCTCGCGGACGCGCGTCACAATCTCGGCCTGGCGGTCGTCGTCCAGTTCGACGTCGAGCAGCAACAGAATCTCGTATTCGTTCACAGTTCCCGTCAACTCCTTCCCTCGGTCTGAATCGGCCTCGCCTGTGAAGGCACCGCCGGGAACGGTCGGGCCCGGTGCGAGGCAGGAAGCCGCGAGATTGTACCTGCAGGGGCGAGGCTTGCCTCGCGGTGATCGGATGCTGGTCGAAGCGCGCCGCGGATGGCTGTACCATCGAGTGAATGCGAAGGCTCCTCAAGTGGATCATCCTCACGATCGGCATCGCAGCTGCGGTGCGCTGGTTCAAGCGGCGTGGCGGCGAGACCGCGGTGATTGCGCCCGTCGAGCCCGCTGCGGACGACCCCGCAGAGGAGCTCCGCAGGAAGCTCGCCGAGTCGCGGGACGACGACGAGCCGGACGAGCCTGCGAAGGGACCCGAAGCGTCGGTCGACGACCGCCGCGCGGACGTCCACGAGCAAGGCCAGGCCGCGCTCGACGAGATGAAGCCCTCCGACGAGGGCTAGCAGGCTTCCCATGGCCGACCCGTCCGAGACGACGCAGGTCTCTCAGGAGCCGGCCGACCAGGAAAGCGAGGAGGTGCTCGCCGCTGTGCGCGCGCTCGCCACACAGGTGGGAGGGCTGCAGTCAGAGCTGGAAGCACTCCGCACGCAGCCCCGCTCTCTGCCCGCTCCGGACGAGGAGCGACCCGGCTGGGACGACCGCGTGCCCGCCCAACCAGGAGGCGCTGCTTGGGTGCGGTCGCTCGACACGCCGACAGCGCGACGCGCCGCTGTTCCCTGGCTCGCGCTCGAGATCGTCTTCCTCGTCGTCGTCGCCGTCCTCGCCGGTGCCGCTGGGCTCGACGCTCCTGCCGTCGTCGCCGTGATGGTGGGGGCCTGGCTCCTCGTCGCCCTCGCGGAGTGGACGGCGGCGCGGGCAGCACGGCGTGACGAGGCGCTCACGTACGGCATCGTCACGTCCGGCACGCCTGCGGTCTCTCAGGATCCCTCGTGGTTTGCACCGCCGGTCGAGCGCACGGCTCTCGAGATCACCGACGTCGGAGAGACCACGCCGGCGCGCTTGCCACCGCCTCCACCCGGGTAGATGATCAGCCGACCACTCGGCGCGCGGTGGATCATCGCGGCGGGGGTCATCATCCTCGACTGAGCTTTAGGTGCTTTTCCCGACCGCCACCTTCGCGATCTTCTTCATGGTCGTGCTTGCGCTCTCGTGGCTCCTGATGCCACGGGGAGAGCGCTGGCGTCCGTTCATGATCGTCGCGAGCTTCGTCTTCTACGCCGGGTGGGACTGGCGGTTCTGCTTCCTGCTCGCCTTCTCGATCGTGTGGAACCAGGTCTTCGCGATCGCGCTACACAACCGTCGGGACGAGCGAACCCGGAAGTGGCTTCTCGCCGGCGCGCTGACGGGGGACCTCGGTCTCCTCGCCTACTTCAAGTACTACGACTTCTTCGTCACGTCCACCAACAACCTGTTCGCGTTCGGTGGCATCGACGTTCCGCTCGAGGCGCGCTCGATCATCCTCCCCGTCGGCATCTCCTTCTTCACGTTCATGGGCATCGCGTACGTCGTGGACGTGTACCGGCTCGACTTCGAGCCCGTGGGCTTCGGGAAGTTCGCGGCCTACCTCTCCTTCTTTCCGCACCTCGTTGCGGGTCCGATCGTGCGACCCGGCGAACTGATCCCGCAGTTCTCCTCGCCGCGCGACCCCCGCTACGTGGACACGTCGCGTGCGTTCTTCCTGATCGGCACCGGTCTCTTCATGAAGGTCGTGGTTGCGAACTTTCTCGCGGCGAACATCGTCGACGAAGTCTTCGGCGCGCCGAACCAGCACTCGTCGCTCGAGGTGCTGGTTGGCGTCTACGCCTACGGCGTGCAGATCTACGCCGACTTCTTCGGCTACACGAATATGGCCATCGGGATCGCGCTCCTGCTCGGCTTCACCTTCCCGCAGAACTTCGATGCCCCCTATTCGGCGACGTCCATCACGGACTTCTGGCGTCGCTGGCACATGACACTCTCCCGCTGGCTCCGCGACTACCTGTACATCCCGCTCGGAGGTAACCGTGGCGGCAAGCTCTTCACGTACCGAAATCTGATGCTGACCATGCTCATCGGCGGACTCTGGCACGGGGCCGGCTGGACGTTCATCGCCTGGGGTGCGATCCACGGAGCCGCGCTTGTCGCCGAGCGCTGGTGGCGGGAACGGCCGGGCTTCGTCGAGCGGCCCTGGACGCGAGGCCGTCGCGCCTGGCACCGCTTCGCGACCTTCCAGGTCGTCTGCTTCGCATGGGTCTTCTTCCGTTCGGACTCGTTCGCGGACGCGTGGGATCTCATCGTGCGCATGTTCACCGCCTGGGGTGAGCCGTCGCCGCTGGTCACGGGAGGCGTCCTCGCCGCGATCGCAGTCGGAATCGGTTCGCAGTACCTCCCGCGCCGCTTCCCGCTGATGATCATGGCGCGCTTCTCACGCCTTCCGGTCCCGGCCCAGGCCGCCGTTCTCTCGCTCGCACTCCTCGTCACGCACGCCATGGGGCCCGAAGGAGTGGCACCGTTCATCTACTTCCAGTTCTGAGGATGGGTGAGAGCGAGACCAGAAGGAGGCCTCGGCCGCGGATGGCGGAGGGAGGCAGGCGCCTGCACTCCGCCGGCTCGGCGATCGCCGTCTCGCTCGCGGGGCTCCTGATCGCGCTGCTGCTGAACGCGCCGGGGTTGCACAAGTCGGCCACGATCCAGCCGGCGGGCTGGAAGCGCGACACAGCGCTCGCCGTCACGGGGCCGCTCGAGAGCGTGAGCGGTGCGCTCCTGCTCGATCGCCCGCGTCGCGCGCTCAAGGCCGTGTTCGGGCGTTCAGAGGACGACCAGGTCGATACTGCTGTCGTCCTCGCGCCCGAGGAGCCGGCCATCGGCGCCGCGCCGGCGCCGCCCCCAAAGCGAGAGACGGTCTCTCCGAAGCACAAGCTCCGCCTCTGGATCGCCGGCGACTCGTTTGTGGTCGTCCCGGGCGAGTCACTGCTCCGGGCGGCGGCGGAAAATCGTGCGATCACCTCCGTCGGCAAGATCGACGGCCGCATCGCGACCGGGCTGGAGCGCCCCGACGTCTTCAACTGGTTCACCCATGTTCGCGATGAGGTGCGCTCGAAGAAGCCTGGCGCTGTCGTGCTCATGTTCGGCGGAAACGACGACCACGGCTTCATGACCGGCCTTCCCGAGGGGACGCAGATCGGCTCGTTCGGCAGCCCGAGCTGGCAGGCCGAGTACCGACGCCGCGTCGCCGGACTCATGGACACGATTGCGCGGAGCGGCGCGTTCGTCGTCTGGATCGGACTGCCGATCTCGCGCGACGCCTCTCAAACACAACGCTACGACACGATCAACGCGATCGTGCAGCAAGAGGCTGCAAAGCGTCCGGGTCATGTCGCCTATCTCGACACGTACTTCTTCTTCGCGGGCGACGACGGCGGCTTCTCCGAGTACATCGCCGACGACACCGGGAAGCTCGTGAAAATGCGCGCCGACGACGGCGTCCACTTCGAGCGGCCGGCAGGCGACCTCATCGCCGAGAAGGTCCTCGAGCACCTCGAGAAGCGCTACGACCTCACGTCGTGGCGAAGATCGAGCTAGCTCGCAGGCTGGACCGTCACCGGCGCGCGCAGCCGCAGCGTACGCGTCCGCGCGACGACGACCGCCTGAAAGGTGAGCTTTATTCCCACCGACTGCGCCGGCCAGCTGATAACGCCAGTCCGCTTCCCTTTGAAGGCGATCCACGTTCCCGCATTCGCGCCCGAGCACTGCGTCATCGCGGTGCGTTTCCAACAGCCCACCACGGTCGAGCCGAGTAGGATCTGGAGGCGCACTTTCGCGGCAACGGGCTTGCCCGCACCGCTCTTCACCCTGACCGTCCAGCGCCACGGCTGATCGACGACGGGTTTGGCCGAGCTCGACGTCATCGTCGCTGTGACAGAGTTCGCAGCGGCTGCTGACGCCGCGAACGCCAGCACGGCAACCGCGAGGCCGACACGTCGCATCAATCGAATCCTAGACCCGCGCGGCGGCGGCCTGCTCGAGCCGTCGACCCGCGCGTGGCATCAGAGCGAGCGCGACGAACGCCGGGATCGTCGGCGCCCAGAACGCGAAGAGTCGGTAGACGGCGACGGCGACCAACGCTGGGGCGAGGGAAACGCCGACGACGGTGAGCGCGTACGTCATCGCCGCGTCGACACCTCCCACGCCGCCCAGCGGGAGCGGGAGGATCGTCGCCACGTGCCCGGTGGCAAATGCAAGCACGAGCTCCGGCACCGGCAGGGACTGGCCGACCGAGCTGAGCGCCGCCCAGAGGCAGACCACGTTCCCCGCCCAGTAGAGGAGAGACCAGAGAAGCGACCGCCGTCCCGCCGGGTGCGGAAGCACGTCGCGCACCCAGGCCGCGCCGGAAATCGCGTACGCGAGCCCACGGTGAACCATCAACCCACCCGGGGCCGTCAGGCCTCCGACGCGCGCGGGCTGGGTGACGAACGCCGCCGCCGCGAAGCAGAATGGAATGAGCGCGAGCCAGGGGACGGTGAGAGCGAGCGGGGCGTCTCCCCAGATACCCAGGGCCAAGAAGAGCGCTGCAACCCAGGCGCCCACGCCGAACGCGACGTAGAAGAGCGTGTTGAAACCGAGCACACGGACGAGGGCCTCCCGCTGAGCAAAGCACGCACGGCGAAAACACCAATACGCTGCGGCGATCGCTCCCGCTCCCCCGGCCGCGAACACGCGGGTCGCTCCGATGCTCGCGAGCATGACGTGCGCGCCCAGACCAAAGCCCGGATCAGGGCCATTGTCCCACCTCAGTGCCTCGCGGACGACGGCCGCATAGCCGCCGAGTGCAGCCACCTGCGCAACGAAGCACACGAGGAACCAGGTCGAATCGGCTTGCTCGATCGCATCCCGGACCTCGGCGAACCCGGCTGCACGGGCGATCAGGAGCCCGACGCCGACGACGACGAGCACGGCTACGACAACCCCGAGCGCCACTTTCCAAGCGGGAGGGATCGGCCGTGTTGTGGATTGATTGGCACTCACTTGATTCAGTTTCCGCCGCCGGTGAACACACGCCTCGCCCCCAACCCGAGCGCCGCCCCGGCCACCGCGTCGAGCACGTAGTGGTTCCCCGTCGCCGCGACGATGAACGACACGAGGGCCGGGTACGCGTACGCGGCGCCCTTGACGACCCGCGAGTCGGTTCGCTCTGCGATCGCCGCACCAGTGAGCACAGCGAACGCGACGTGCAGGCTCGGCATCGCCGCGACTGGGTTGTAGAGCCGAACCAGGATCGGGTGCTCGAGGTCGAACCCGCTGACCTCCGACATCGTGTCCACGAACCCTTCGAGCGCTCGCGGCGGCTCTGTCGGAAACAGCAGGAAGACGGGCTGAGCGGCGAGATACGCACCTTGGCACGCGCGCCGCAGCTCGTGGTACGCGGGATCGCGACGACGATAGAGAAGGAGCAACCAGCCGACGGTTAGCGTGACGTTGAACGTCGCGTATCCGACGTTGAGCCCGTGCACCGTGCGCGGGAAACGCAGGACCGCGCGTTGCAGCGCCGGCTCCACGTCGATTCCGAGCCGCTTCTGGACGGCGACGATCCGCTCGGCGTTGCGACGCGCCCGCGCACGGCCATTCCCGCGCAGCGCCAAGGCCCGAACGAGCAGATACAGCCCGTAGACGGAAAGTGCGAGGCTCGCCTCGCGCCGGATCGAGAACGTCGTCACTCGCCCTCGTGCCAGGTCATCGGATACACGGCCGCCCAGTGCTCAGCATTCGTGCGCAATGTGGCGGTCCAGCGATCCGCGACCTGCTGCAGGAGAGCTTGCTCCGCGGCGACGCCGCCGTCGCGTGCCGGAGGGTCGAGCGGCGGCTCGATCTCGACCCGCCACCGCCTTGGCGCAACGGGAAGGACGCTGAACGGCACGACGGGCGTTCCACAGAGCCGCGCAAGAGAGGCAACGCCCGCGGGAAGCTCGGCCACGGCATCGAGCAGCCTGACGGGATACGTCCGCATCCAGTCCTTCGCGTAGTCACCGATGACAAGGATCGCCTGGCCGTCGCGAAGGAGACGCGCCGCCTTCGTGGCCGGCTCGGAGTCGTACATGATCCCGAGCCCCACTCGCACGCGAAGGCCCTCGACCGCCCACGCAAGCCAGTCGTCGGTGACGATCGCCGTCGTCGCGACGGGCACGATTGCCTTGGGCAGTGCAGTTGCCACCTCCCAGCCTCCGACATGTGTCGACACGAGCAGGACGCCGTGTCCACGTGCCAGCGCAGTATCGATGTGCTCGCGGCCCTCGATCACCGTCGTGGCGCGAAGCTCATCCGGCCTGGCAAGCGCCCACAGGAAGTCGGCCGAGCGGCGCGCCTCGTTTCGCACCTCCCGCCGGACGAGCGCCTTGACGTCTGGATGATCCGGCGGAAGTCCGAGCGTGTGGCAGAGGTTCGACGCGAGCCGGCGACGTTTCCCCGGACGGCACGCCCACTCGAGCGTCGAGCCTGCGTCCGTCAACCGCGTGATAACACCCAGGGGCAGGCGGCTCGCAACCGCGCTCGCCGCCACGATCGCCGCCCGAAGTCCTCGGGCCGCCAGCGGACCCTGTCCGAAGGGCGCTTCGGGACGCGGCTTTCCGTCAGGTGCCAGACGGAGCGCGTCGAGCCGGTCTCGCGTACTCATCGCCGCGGCCTCAGCGACGCGAGCCGCAGCGTGACGTCCTCCTCGTAGTGCACGTCGCCTACAGGCGAGTCGTTCGTCGTACGGCTCACCATGTTCATCTTCACGGGGATGCCCGACTTCGAGTCGAACCAGATGTCGTGCTCCGACGTTCCTCGGATCTCGCCCGTAAAGGACGTGGTCTTGAGAACGTGAACGGTCGCGACCGACGTGCCTCCAACAGCGATGCGCTCCTGGGCCACCACGCGTCCATAGCCCGTCTCCTCGGCGGCGTCCGTAGAGCACGCCACGGGCCAGCGTAGAAGGGCCCTCCCAGGCCTGATGGGCGTGTTCGCGCAGACGTAGGTCGTGCTCTCCGTCCGGCCGAAGAATGTGTGCTGCTCGTCCTGCGACGCGAGCTCCCAGCCGTCCGAGGTCGTGCAGTAGATCCATTCGGTCGAGCGGCCATCAAGCACGCGCCAGAGCAAGCTGACCCCGCAGTCCGCCGCGGTGATCGTGATCGTTGACCGACTCGGGTAGCGGTGCCTGACACCGGTGAGCGCATCGGTCTTCTCGTACCCGTCCGTCGCGTACACGTACACGCCCTCGGGAATGGGCGACAGCTGATCCAGCGTGGACTCCGTATCCGTGCGGAAGCTCGTGACCGCCTCGTCGACGCCGACCGGCTCCACAGTGTCTCGCAGGAAGACGGACCACACCGCAACGACGCCGAGCGCGACCGCCGCCGCAAGTGCACCCACCACGAGCGCTGTCCGTGACATGCCAGCGAGCGTACCGCGGCGTCCTCGCCCGAGGAAACGCCGCTAGCCTGCGCGGCGGAGCGGCATGGGCCCGGTGGCCCAGCGGGTCTTCAAAACTCGTGCGGTCGTGCAACCCACGGCTCGGTCGGTTCGACTCCGGCGCCGCTCCGTCAGCGACCGGTCAGCGACAGAACCTCTGGCTGCGGTCGCCCTCCGAGAACGCGCCGCCCCCGGTCGTGACGGCGGTTTGCCACGGGAAACAGCCCTTGTTCTGTGCAGTGCCGGCGACCAGGAGCAGCAGGCCCATCAGGCCGGCGATCGCCAGTGCGACGAAAAACTTCTTCATTCCCTGAATGTAGACCTGCTCGCGGCCGTTGCCAGCCCCTTTTTGGGTTCACAAGGCCAACCGAATCACGCGCTCGCCACCTTCGACCTCGCCGGTCTCGACGAAGCCATGGCGGAGATAGAAGTCCCGCGGCCCGTCGTGACCCGGCATGCAACTGGAGACGACTTGCGGGCACCCGGAAGGCCGCGCACGCCAACACGCTAACCGCACACTAGGCTCCGCATCGTGGTCACCTCAATCGCCATAACGCCGGAAGAGCACCGCGCCCGCTGCAACGCCCTGCTCGAGCGGGTGGGCGCAGACGGCCTCTCGGGCGTCGTGCTCTTCGACCCGTACTACGTCCTCTACTACGCGGGCTTCGCGTTCGCCCCCACCGAGCGGCCGATCGCGTTCGTCCTCGCCGCTGACGGCACACGCGCTCTGGTCGTCCCGCGCCTCGAGGTCGAGCATGCCGAGGCGAAGGCGATGTTCGACCGCGTCGAGCACTACCTCGAGTACCCCGGCGAGCCGCGCGCTGAGACCGCGATCGAACAGGCCCTCGCGGCACTGGAGCTGTCGGGGAGAATCGGCGCGGACCAGGACGGCTACCCCTGGATCCTCGGCTACCGCGGCCCGACGCTCTCCGAGCTCTCCGGCGCGTCCGTCGTTCGGATCGTCGAGCAGCTCGATGCACAGATGGCGATCAAGTCCCCAGGAGAGATCGCGCTGATCCGCGAGAGCGTCCGCTGGGGCAATCTCGCGCACCGGCTCCTCCAGCGGTACACCGAGGTCGGCGTCACCGAGACCGAGGTCTCCCAGCGCGCGAGCGACGAGGCGACGTTCGCCATGCTCGACGCGATCGGTGAGATCTACAGTGCTCAAAGCTTCTTCGTCCACGGCGCCCACGCCGGCTATCGCGGACAGATCGGGCGGAACTCGGCGATCCCCCACGCGCTCGGAGGGAACATCGTGTTCCAGGAGGGAGACGTGCTCGTGACGGGCGCGAGCGCTCCGGTGTGGGGCTACCTCTCCGAGCTCGAGCGAACGATGGTGATCGGCGAGCCGACACCCGAGCAGGAGCGGATGTTCGAGCACATGGTCGCCGTCCAGGACATCGCGTTCGATGCAATTCGACCGGGCCGACCGGGCTCCGACGTCGACAAGGCGGTGCGCGCCTACTTCGGCGAGCACGATCTCATGGAGAGCTGGCGCCACCACACGGGCCACGCGATTGGCCTGCGCTACCACGAGGGCCCGTTCCTCGACTCCGGCGACCACACCGAGGTCCGTCCTGGGATGGTCTTCACCGTCGAGCCTGGCCTGTACGCCCCCGACCTCGGCGGCTTCCGCCATTCCGACACCGTGCTCGTCACGGATGACGGGATCGAGATCCTCACCTACTACCCTCGCGATCTCGAGAGCCTGATCATTCCGGCCTGAAGTCCGCAGACCAGATCGGGGTTACCGCGGATGCCGTGCGATCGAACGCACACGAAGATCGAGGCGTGATCGTCGCGTTGATCGGGAGCCCCACACGGACGAACGTCCAGATCGCCTACGCCTGGCGGAGCATCGGACTCGACGCACGCGTTCTGTGGCCGGCGGAGGCAGTTAGAGCCTTGGGTGAGGGCGACACGGCAATCCTCCGCCTGGACGTCCTACCCACGCTCGACGGGATCGAGCCGGGGCTCGAGCTGGCCCACGTGCTCGAAGAACGCGGCGTGCGGGTCCTCAACCGCCCGGATGCACTGCTCGCGACCCACGACAAGCTCATGACGGCCGAGCGTCTCGAGGATGCCGGCATCCCCCATCCCTGGACGAGGCACGCCGACGCCGGACACACGCTCCCGGCGGCTTCGTTCCCGTGCGTTCTCAAGCCGAGATTCGGGAGCTGGGGTCAGGACGTGCTCCTCTGCAACACGGGTGCGGATCTGGCGCGCATCCTCGAGCTGATCGAGAACCGCGCCTGGTGGAAACGGCACGGCGCAATCCTCCAGGAGCTCGTCAGCCCGGTTCACTACGACATCAGGGTCATCGTCGCGGGGAGGTACGCGGTTGCGGGCGCGCGACGCACCGCCGCGCCGGGCGAGTGGAGGACGAACGTCACGCTCGGAGGCACGGTCGTGAAGGCGGAGCTCCCACCGGGAGCCGAAGACATCGCGGCGCGGGCGATGGAGGCGGTCGGTATCGATTTCGCCGGAGTCGACCTCCTTCCCACTGATCAGGGCTGGGTCGTGCTCGAGCTGAACGGCGCCGTGGACTTCGACACCCGTTATGCGCTGCACGACGTCGACCCCTATGCGGCAATCCTCCGCGGACTCGAGATCCCACAACCCCACGAAGGAGACGGCGCCGTATTCCTGGAAAGCCGCACGACGAACGGATTGGAGGAAGCGATGACGAAGAGCGTTCACGGCACGCCGCCACAGGTCGGCGACGAGATCGTGATCACGGGGCACGCCGTCGGCGATGCTCCACGGACGGCAGTGATTCTCGAAGTCCTCGGGGAGCCCGAGCGCCAGCGATTCCGGGTTCGGTGGGAGGACGATCACGAGTCGATCTTCTTCCCCGCAGGGGATGCTGTCGTTCACCGGCCGGCGAAGCGCCGAGCGAAGACGAACGCCTGAGGAGTTCCCGCAAACGCATCGGCGGCCCCGAAGGGCCGCCGATGCTGGAGGGAGAAGAGAGCTTGTCGGCTACGCGTCGGCGAGCCCGGCAGCGGTGAGCTTCTTGCCCTTGCCCAAGGCCGAGCCCAGCGCAACGATCGAGTACGCGCGGTCGACCCGGACGGACACCTTGTTGCTGAGCACGATCTTCTTGGTGCCGGCGATTGCGACCTGGATGCGGTACGTCCCGGCAGCCAGCTTGAGGTAGCGGGACGACTGCTTGTAGGAAACACCGGAGAGGGTCTTCTTGCCGTTGACCCAGATGTCCACCTTCGGTGCGTCGGGCGACAGATGCCAGACCCGGACGGCCGCCTTGCCGGCAGGAGCCGAGGCGATGTCCTGCTGAAGCGCGAGCTCGAGGATGTTGCGCTTGGTCTTACTCGCAGCCAGGCCCCGAGCGAGTGCCGTGTACCGGGTCTTGTCGGCGACCGTGATCTTCGTCTTGAGCACGGCGTTCCCGATGGGCTGACCTGCGGCGGCGACGGCGACGTCGTACGTCCCGGCTTCAAGCGGGAGGTATCCGGTCCACTTCAGGGTGGAGAGACGCTTGACCGCGACCTGCCCGTTGACGTAGATGGTGACGGCCGGGACGTTCGGGGACGCGTGGAGAACGCGGAGGAGTGCACCCGAGGTCGCATCCTTCAGGACCTGCGCCGTGAAGGGAGCACCCTTGCCGGTGACAGAGCCCATCGCAACTGCGGTATACGACTCACCGCGAGCGAGAGTGATGGGAGCCGAGAAGACCGTCGTGGACGTTCCGGCGACGTTGATCTTCACGTCGTACGTACCGGCCGGAAGCGGGAGGTACTGGGAGGTCGTCTCGTAGGGAACGTTCGTGAGAACAGCCTGTCCGTTGACGAGCACGTCCACCGCAGGTGCGTCCGGCGAGTTGTGCCAGATGCGAATCGATGAGCGGGTAAACGGGGCGCGCACGACATCCTCGAGAGCACCGAGTTTGACCGTGCTGTTGGCGAGAAGGCCCGTGGCAAACGCGGTGTAGCTCTTCCCGTCCTGAACCGCGAGGTCAGTCCGGAGAACGGCCGCTGACTCGGGCTGCCCGGAGAGTGAGACGGCGACCTTGTAGGTACCCGCCGGGAGATCGAGGTAGTCGGTGGACTGCAGAGGGTCGAGATTCGGAATGGCCGCCGAGCCGTTTACATAGACGGTGACGGCCGGAACGTCCGGGGCGCTGTGCAGCACCCGTACCTTCGCCGCGGCGAGCGCATTCGGGGCGAGCCCTGCGAACACGAGGCCGACGACGGCGACGAGCAAGAAACGCAGTCGAAGTGTCATCTGAGCCAACTCCTTCTGTGGGTTTGTACAGGAAACGTAGAGATTTTGTACCATCTCTCGACTCGTCTGTCAAACCTCTGTCCAGAGATCCTGAGACGGACTCAGTTGCTGACGGCGCCCCTCCCCTCGACGTACGCCTTCAACAAAGCGGCCTCCTCGGCAGTCGCCCGGCCCATCGTGCGCCGAAGGAGCGGCGTGACGGCCTTCATGAGAAACGACTTGGGATAGAGCGGCCAGTCGAACGTGACCACCGTCGCCCCGTCGCCTGCCGGTTCGAGCGTCAGATCGAGATCGAAGTCCGCCGCCTTCCAACCGCCTCGAATCCCAAAGTGCCGTTCCGGATCGAAGACCGTCACGACATCGGCGAGGACGAGCTCACGGCCCCTCCAGCGCAGGACCTCCCGGATCTCGGAGCCGACCGCCAGAGGCCCTTCCGACACTTGCCGGAACTCGACCAACGCCGGGCGCCACTCCAGGTGAGTGTCGAGATCTGCGATCACGGACCAGACGTCGGCCGGCGGGCACTCGATCCTCACGTTCTCGACGATTCTCATCGTCTACGTCCTTCGCTGTCCATTATTTGTTCAGCTTACTGTACCGTCTCGAGAGTGGGCACGGCTGCGGAGCAGCGCATCGCACTGGGAAGCATCGTCGTCGACAGGTCCGAGGCGGGCGCCAGAAAACTCGGCGACGAGTACTTGGGCGAGATCGGTCGGGCAACGCGCGGCCTCGTCAGCGCACGAGCGACTCGCGAGGGTGTCGAGCTCCGGCTGGCACGTCGGATCACACTCTTCGACTTCGACTCGCCGGCACTGACCGCCGGTGGCGACCGCACAGCATGCCGATTCGAGATCCGCGGTGGCCTGCTCGTCGCGCGCCCGGGTGGCTCACTCACGATCACTCAGCACACCCGGCCCACGAATGAGCTGATCGTCGCGGTCGAGGATTATGCCCCGCGGCTCGACCCCGGTCTGGGGCGCCGGGGCGTTGGCGGCTTCCTGTACGCACAGCTCCAGGAGCGCGCGCACGCTGCAGTCGGTCGCCGGTACCTCGAGCGCATGACACGGGGTCGATCGTGAAGATCGCCGTCCTCGGCGCATCCGGGGTCATCGGTCGAGCAATCGTCGCAGAGCTCGCGCGTACGCACGACGTCGTCGCGGTTGCGCGCCGCCCCGGGCAAGCGGCCCAAGGCGTTCAGTGGCTCAGTGCAGACCTCTCAGACGCAGGGGACGCCGAACGTGCACTCGCCGGCACCGACGTCGCCGTGCACCTCGTCCATTCGCTCGGCTCGGCCGACTTCGAGAACCTGGATCTCACGATCGCTCGGAATGTCGCTCGTGCGGCCGAGCAGGCAGGGCTCTCGCAGATCGTCTATCTCGGCGGCCTCGGCGACGAGTCACCCGCTCTCTCGAAGCATCTGCTCAGTCGCCTGGAGACGGCGAAGGCGCTCGCCCGGGGAAAGGTTCCGGTGACGACGCTCCGTGCCGGAATGGTGGTCGGCGCAGGCAGTGCGGCGTTCGAGACGATCGTGGCGCTCGTCAATCGGCTTCCGGCGATGATCTGCCCGCGCTGGGTCTCAGTTCCAACTCAGCCGATCGCCTTGAAGGACGTGGTCTCGTATCTCTCGGGTGTCATAGGGCTCGAGGCGACGTATGGCGAGACCTACGACGTCGGCGGGCTGGAGGTGATGACGTACCGGTCCATGATCGATCGCATCGCGCGGATACGCGGGAAACATCCGTTGATCGTGGAAGTTCCGGTCCTCACGCCCCGGCTCTCCTCCTGGTGGCTGCATCTCGTGACACCGGTGAAGGCTTCCGTCGCGCGTCCGCTGATCGACGGGCTTCGGAATCCAACAGTCGTGCGCGACGACCGAATCCGATCGCTCGTCCCGATACCACTGGCGTCGTTCGACGATGCGGTGCGGGAGGCCCTCAGAGCCGACTGACGCCGCGCGCCGTCCGAAAGCGCAGCACCGCCTCCTCGTGATCGACGATCGGCTCCGGATACGCCGCCGGGCGCAGCATGCCGAGACGCCAGGGCTCATGCACTGCCCCTCCGTCGATGTCGGCGAGCTCAGACACGTAACGGCGGACGTACACGCCGCTCGGGTCGTACCGCAGCGCCTGACGTGTCGGATTGAACATGCGGTTGGGGCGAGTGTCCGCCCCGGTCCCGGCCACCCACTGCCAATTCACGGTGTTGTTCGCAAGGTCGCCGTCCACGAGGAGGGATGCGAAGTGATCGGCCCCGAGGCGCCAGTCGAGGTAGAGGTGCTTCGTGAGGAACGAAGCGGTGACGAGGCGCGCGCGGTTGTGCATGAACCCCTCTTCGAGCAGCTGGCGCATGCCCGCGTCGACGAGGGGATAGCCAGTGCGCCCTTCTTTCCAGGCGATGAGGTCCATCTCGGCGTCGCGCCACCGATCGCCGCGCGGACGCAGGTCCTGGCGCACTATCTCCGGTCGCGCTGCGACGAGTTGATGATTGAAGTCTCGCCAACACAGTTGACGCACGAACTCCTCCGAGCCGGCTCGAGCAGCTGCGGACTCGACGACCTCGAGCGGCGAGACGCAGCCGAAGTGGAGGTACGGCGAGAGCCGGGACGTCGCGTCGGCCGCGAGGTCGTCTCTCGACTCCGAGTAGCGGCCCAGGCCCGACTCCAGCCAGAACGAGAGTCGGCGACGCCCTTCCGCTTCACCGCCCGGCGGCAGGGTGGATGACGTGCGGGCTTCGGGCAACTCCTCCAGCTCCCGAGCGGAGCCGGGTTCGAGAGCACGTGGCAGCCGCAGCAACGTAGGCGGCTTCAACACCAGGCGCCGCGCTTCCGCACGCCACCGGTTCCAGTACGCCGTGAACACGGAGAAGTGGTCGCCGCCTCCCGACGGGACGATCCGTCCCGGAGGAACAACGGCCACACCCGGGCTGACGCGCACGTCCAGTCCGGCCTGTGTGAGTCCCTGCTCGCGCCGGCTCGAATACGAGCTCACATCCTCGGCGAGGAAGACGACCCGAGCGTCGGTCTCGCGTGCGCATCTCACGGTCTCGGCGACCACGTCGCCTCTTCGCACGATCAGGCCGCCCCCACGCGCGCGGAGCGAGCCGTCGAGGTCGCGCAGCGCCTCGAGCAGGAACGCGACCCGATTCGGTGCGCCGAATCGCCGGAGCAGCTCGTCGTCGAGGACGAAGAGCGGCACCACGTGCTCGGCCGAAGCGCACGCGGCGTCGAGCGCCGGGTTGTCGTGCACGCGCAGATCGCGTGTGAAGAGGACGATGGCTGCGCTCACGGGCTACTAACGCTAGCGGCGGTACGCTACGCCGAAAGAGCAGGCGGTCGCGGGAGGCAACCATGAATGCAGCGGTGACGACAGAGCTGAAGCTGATCGGCCATTGGATCGGCGGAGAAAGCGTGCCGGGCGAGTCAGAGCGCAAAGGCCCGGTCTACAACCCGGCCACCGGCGAGCAGTCGGGGGAGGTCGACTTTGCGTCCGTCGAGGAGATTGACCGTGCCGTCGCCGCGGCGAAGGAAGCGTTTTCGGAGTGGCGCACATGGTCGCTCTCGAAGCGCGCCGACCTCATGTTCCGCATCTACCAGCTCATGGACGCGCATCGGGAGGATCTCGCGCGCCTGCTCACGGCCGAGCACGGGAAGGTGCTCTCGGACGCGCTGGGCGAGGTGCAGCGCGGGATCGAGGTCATCGAGTACGTGTGCGGCATCCCGACGCTGCTGAAAGGCGAGTACTCGGAGCAGGCCTCCACGGGAGTCGACGTCTACTCGATCCGCCAGCCGCTCGGCGTCGTCGCCGGGATCACCCCCTTCAACTTCCCCGCGATGGTGCCCATGTGGATGTGGGCCCCCGCCCTCGCGTGCGGGAACACCTTCGTCCTGAAGCCGTCCGAGAAGGATCCCTCCGCTTCCATCCTCACGGCCGAGCTCCTCAAGGAAGCGGGCGTCCCCGACGGCGTCTTCAACGTCGTGAACGGCGACAAGGTCGCCGTCGACCGGATCCTCGAGCACCCGGACCTCGCCGCGGTGAGCTTCGTCGGCTCGACTCCCATCGCGCGCTACGTGTACGAGACGGGGACGAAGGCCGGAAAGCGGGTGCAGGCGCTCGGAGGCGCGAAGAACCACATGATCGTCCTGCCCGACGCTGACATCGACATGGCCGCGGACGCTGCAGTGAGCGCGGGCTACGGCTCTGCGGGCGAGCGCTGCATGGCGATCTCCGTGCTCGTTGCAGTCGGAGGCGTCGGCGACGAGCTCGTCGGGGCGATCAAGGAGCGCCTGCCGAACGTCAAGGTCGGAGACGGCCTCGATCCCACATCCGAGATGGGGCCGCTCGTAACCCGCGAGCACCGTGACAAGGTCGCGTCCTACCTGGATTCCGGCCCAGCGCAAGGCGCCACCATGGTCGCCGACGGGCGTGAGACGGCGCCGGAGGGAAACGGCTTCTTCCTCGGTGTCTCGCTGCTCGACGACGTCACGCCAGAGATGGACGCGTACCGCGACGAGATCTTCGGGCCCGTGCTCTCGGTTGTTCGCGTCGAGACGTACGACGAGGCGCTCAGGCTCGTGAACGACAACCAGTACGGCAACGGCGTCGCCCTCTTCACACGCGACGGCGGGGTCGCGCGACAGTTCCAATTCGACGTGAACGTCGGCATGGTCGGGATCAACGTGCCGATTCCGGTTCCCGTCGCCTACTACTCATTCGGCGGCTGGAAGAGCTCGCTCTTCGGCGACCGGCACATCTACGGGCCGGAGGGGATCGACTTCTACACGCGGACGAAGGCAGTCACGAGCCGCTGGCCAGATCCCACGACGAGCAAGGTCGACCTCGGCTTCCCGCAAACGCGATAGGTGTGGCACACATAAGGCTCATCGACGAGAGCGAGGCCGAGGGCGCGCTCAAGCAGGAGTACGACGCGGCAGTCGAGCGCGCGGGGAAGATCTTCAACATCCTGAAGGCGATGAGCCTTCGGCCCGGTGTGCTTCGGGCGTCGATGGAGCTCTACAAGGAGATCATGTTCGGCGAGTCCGGTCTCTCGCGCCGCGAGCGTGAGCTTCTGGCGACAGTGACCTCCGCGGAGCAGAGCTGCCACTACTGAACGCGGGCACACGCCGACGACCTCCGTGCCGAGGGCGCCGAGAACGAAGTGGCGCATCACGCCATGCACGACTACCGCAAGGCGGATCTCTCGCCCCGGGAGCGTGCGCTGTGTGACTTCGCCGTGAAGCTCACCAATCTCGCGTCGGAGGTTGACCAAGCGGACATTGACGCCCTGCACATGCAGGGCCTGGACGACCCGGCGATCTCGGATGCGATCCAGGTGATCGGCTACTTCAACTACGTGACGCGCGTGGCGGACGGCGTGGGGATCGACGACGAGCCGGACTGGTGCGCAAGACCGGAAATGCGCTAGCGCGGAATTCCGGTCGCACGAAGATCCCTAGAGCGCGGCCGCCCCGCGGCCGCGGGGCTCGCGAGGCGAGCTGACATCACTCATGCGAGTGATGGCCGGTGCCGATAGGCACAGCGTATGCGGCGGAAGGAGGACGGATTCACGCTACTCGAGATGCTCGCCGTGCTGATCATCATGGCTGTCCTCATCGCGATCGCCGTCGGGTTCAGCACCAGCGCACGCGTCCGCGCTGGCGACGCCGCCGCCAAGTCGAACATCGACGTCGCGGTGCCTGCCCTTCAGGCCTACAACCTCGACAACGGCAAGTTCACGGGCATGACACTGGCGATCCTTCAGAGCTCATACAGCAAGGGCGTTCAGGGGATCGAGATCGTCTCAGCGAGTGGATCCGGCTACTGCGTGAAGAGCACCGTCGACGGGCGCTCGTGGTTCAAGAACGGACCGACCGCACCGATCACGACGACGAGCTGCTCGTAGCGGCTCGGCGAAGCACTCGGCGGTCGCCAATCCGGCGAGTGAGGCCGTCCTGGTCGAACCGTTCGAGGAGGAGCTGAGCGTCACGCCGCCCGGTGCCGGCGAGGTCGCGGAACCGAGCGAGCGTGATCTCACCCGCGCTACGGCATTCGGTGAGCATGACGTCCCTCGCGACCTCGTACTGCTCGGCACCGATCGCGTACCCGTCGCCGAGCCGCACGAGCCGCCCGCTCGCCTCGAGAAACCGGGCGAGCTCGTTGTCCTCAACCTTCGTCGCGCGAACACCGATACCCGCCAGTTCCCGCTCGAGCGCTTCGGCCTCCGCGCTTCGAGCCCCGAGCGTGGCCTCCGCACCGGGGAGGTAGAGCTTCGCGCCTCGACGCTCGAACGCCAATAGGGGAAGCACGTCGACTGCCCACGGGGCGCTCGGCGGTGGAATGCCGGGGTCGATCGGATCGGCGGCCTGGAGGCTGGCTCGAAGCTCGCTCTCGAGCTCCGCGAGCCACAGGCCAGAGAACGCCCACGGCCCGCCGCGCACGACTCCCTCGGGCTCTCCGTCGAGCACGAACCGAAGCGACTCCACGAGGACGGGCGCGTGGATAGTCGCGGCTACATCACCGCGCTTCAGGAGCTCCATCCTCGTATGGTCGCGGTGCCGTGGGGGCGCGGGATCGAGGACCGTCCCCCCGCCCAAGGTGGTCTCACCCCTGAGGATCACGCGGTCGCCACGGGCTGCGATGACGGGGGCGGCAAGGCGGAGCTGCGCGAAGCGCTCACCGACGCGGACGACCCGCCCGGCGGACTGGCCCGTGCCGACATGAATCAGGATGCGCGCGTCGGGCGGAATCGGCTCGAGCTCCTCGAGGGCGACGTCGAGGCGATACGAGGTCGGGTACGCGCCCGGCACCACCAGGGCGTCCCCCCTACGCACCTCTCGGCGCTCGACACCCGGGAGGCTGACGGCGACCCGCTGCCCCGATTCGGCACGCTCGACGTCGCGATCGTGGACTTGGACGCTGCGGACGCGGACCGAACGACCCGCGGGTTCGATCCGCAGCTCGTCGCCTTCTCCAATAGAGCCCGACCAGAGTGTGCCCGTTACGACCGTGCCGAACCCCCGCAGCGAGAACGAGCGGTCCACATACAACCGCGTCGGCCGGTTCGCACGCACGCGCTCCACGCGATCGGCTGCACGTCCCAGCGCGGTCCGGAGCTCGTCGAGCCTCTCCCCGGTCTTCGCGCTGACCGGTACAACCTCGGCCCCCGGCACGAGGTCTCGGCTCTCCTCCGCAGCGAGCTCGACTGTCTCGGGATCGAGAGCGTCGATCTTCGTCACCGCAACGACGCCGTTCTCGACGCCGAGCAGTCGGAGGATCGCGAGGTGCTCGTGCGTTTGCGGGCGGGCGCCCTCGCCGGCATCGACCACGAGCAGGAAGAGATCGATGCCGGTCGCGCCGGCGACCATCGTACGGACGAAGCGCTCGTGCCCGGGAACGTCCACGACCGAGAGCGTCCGACCGTCGTCGAGCTCGAGTGGCGCGTACCCGAGATCGATAGAGATCCCACGTCGCTGCTCCTCGGGCAGGCGATCGGTGTCCTTACCCGTGAGCGCCCGGACGAGCCACGTCTTCCCGTGGTCGATGTGGCCTGCAGTTCCGACCGTCAGCGGCATGACGCTACCTCCGCCGAGCGAGTTCTGGCTCGCCCGGAACCGGGCACGCCCGGGCCCTACGCATCGCGTCGGGCCGCACGAACCGCCCCGGCGACCTCGTCGATCTCCGCATCGGTGAGGGTGCGGCAGTCGAGGAGCGTGCGGCCGTCGCGGACGAGGGAGATCACCGGCGAATCGCCGAGGCGCAGCGGCTCGGCCAGCGACTCCTCGACCGCGCACGCGGCGCTCGGAAGCTCGGCGAGCGGGAGCGCTCCGCCGCCCACGCGCGCCACGGTCTCCTCGACCTCTCCGCCGACGAGTGCGGCCAGATACTCGGCCCGCGCTTGCACCGCCTCGAGCGGTTCGTGAAGCATGCGAAGCACAGGGATCTGGTCTCTTGCGTCGGGATCGAGAGAGACCGAGAGCGTGCCCTCGAGAGCCGCGAGCGTGAGCTTGTCGGCACGCAGTGCTCGCTGGAGTGGGTGCTGTCGCAGCCGCTCGACGAGGTTGGCGCGCCCCACCACCACGCCCGCCTGCGGCCCGCCGAGGAGCTTGTCGCCCGAGAAGCTCACGAGATCCGCCCCCGCGCGCAGGCTTTCCGCCGGAGTCGGCTCGTCTCCCACTGCCACCAGTGCGCCCGAGCCGAGGTCGTCGACGAGCGGCAGCTCGTGCCGTCGCGCGACTTCGGCGAGCGCGGTGAGCTGCGGCCGCTCGGAGAAACCGACGACGCGGAAGTTCGACTGGTGTACACGGAGGAGAACCGCTGTTTCCGGGCCAATCGCGCGCTCGTAGTCGGTCGCCCTTGTTCGGTTCGTCGTTCCCACCTCGACGAGACTCGCCCCGGAGCGAGCCAGGACGTCGGGGATGCGGAAGCCGTCGCCAATCTCGATGAGCTCACCGCGAGACACGATGACTTCACGCCCTTCAGCCAGCGCGGCGAGGGCGAGCAGCACAGCAGCTGCGTTGTTGTTGACGACGAGCGCAGCCTCCGCTCCGGTCAGCCGTCGGAGGAGCGGCGCGAGGTGGTCCTGCCGCGAGCCGCGCTCACCACGAGCGAGGTCGTACTCGAGATTCGAGTAACCGCCCCCGACCTCGACGACGCGCGCAAGCGCAGCCTCGGCCAGAGGGGCGCGACCCAGATTCGTGTGCACGAGCACGCCGGTGGCATTCAGCACACGGCGAAGTGATGGCTCCCGGGCGCCGGCCAGCTCCGCGAGCACGGCGTCGACGAGCGGGCCAGGCATGGCGCCGGCTTGAATCTCTTTCCGAGCCCGATCGAGCACCGCGCGCGCCGCCGTGACGGTCAGTTCGTGCGGCTCGGCGGCCAGCCGCTCGTCCCGCAGCAGCTCGTCGACCGAGGGCAGATCGCGAAGTTTCACGCAGAGAGTGTAGGAACGAGCTCGCGCAGAAGCGCGGTCAGCGACCCCGCGGCGCGTGCGCCCACTTCGAGAACGGCGCTGTGGTCGATCTTCTCCGGCAGGACCCCGGCCGCCATGTTCGTGACGACAGAGATGCCGAGGCAGCGAACACCCATGTGCCGAGCGGCGATCACCTCGGGAACCGTCGACATGCCGGCGAGATCACCTCCGACCGCTCGCATGAAGCGGATCTCAGCCGGCGTCTCGAACTGCGGGCCGAGCCAGGCGGCGTAGACGCCCTCGGGAAGCTCAATGCCGAGCCGCCCCGCGGCCTCACGCGCCAGGCGACGCAGCTCGGGATCGTATGCGTCGCTCATGTCCGGAAAGCGCGGCCCGAGCTCCTCGTCGTTCGTTCCGACGAGCGGCGACGCTCCCTGCAGGTTCACGTGGTCGGAGATCAACACGAGCATGCCCGGCCGGTACGCCTCGTTGATCCCGCCGGCCGCGTTGGTCACGACCAGTGTTCGTACGCCGAGTCGTCCGAGAACGCGCACGCCGAACACCGCTCGATCTGCGCCGACTCCTTCGTAGAGGTGAGCGCGTCCGCGCATAACCGCGATCGCAACGCCATCGACCTCTCCGAGAACGAGCACGCCCGCATGACCGACGGCGGTCGAGGTTGGCCAGCCCGGAATGTCGTCGTACGGAATCTCCACCCGACTCTCGAGCGCGTCGGCGAGTCCACCGAGCCCGCTGCCGAGAACGACGCCAACGCGTGGCTCGAGGTCGGTGGCCTCTCTGATTCGGCGAACGGCGTCGTCGAGCATCAGGCTGAACCCTCTGCGATGCGGCGGTCGTAGTGTGAGATCACAAGTTGCACGGCCTCGTGCGGGTCGTCAGTGACGAGCAGGAGCTCGAGGTCCTCGGCCGAGATCAGCCCGTCCGCCAACATCTCGTCGCGCACCCAGGCGAGCAGCTCTCCCCAGTAGTCGGAGTCGAAGAGCACGACCGGGAAGTCGCCGATCTTCCGCGTCTGGATGAGGGTGAGCGCTTCCCACAGCTCGTCCTGGGTACCGAAGCCGCCAGGGAAGATCACGAACCCTTCCGCGGCCTTCACGAACATCACCTTGCGAGCGTGGAAGTGATTGAACGTCAAGGAGAGG
>JAOUHF010000183.1 GCA_029865325.1 Thermoleophilia bacterium | reverse complement strand
CGCCTCCGGCGCCCGCCAGCGGATCAAGCACGCCGCCTTCCCCGCCTTGAAGACGCTCGAGGACTTCGACTGGAGCGTGCAGCCGGCGGCGGAGAAGCCGCTCCTGCTGCACCTCGCCCAGCTCGCCTGGATCGAGGAGCGCGCCAACGTCTGCTTCTTCGGCCCGCCCGGCACCGGCAAGACCCACCTCGCGATCGCGCTCGCCCTCAAGGCCTGCCAGCACGGCTCCCGGGTTGCTTTCGCGACCGCGCAGGAGTGGGTCTCGCGCCTCGAGCAAGCCCAGGACCGCAACCAGCTCGAGCACGAGCTGCGTCGGCTCGAGCGCTACCATCTCCTCGTCGTCGACGAGGTCGGATACCTCCCGCTCGAGCGCCAGGCCGCCAACCTCCTCTTCGCCCTTGTCTCCCGGCGCTACGAGCGCGGCTCGATCGCCGTCACCTCTAACCGCGGCTTCGAGCAGTGGGGCGAGATCCTCGGCGACGCCATGGTCGCCGCCGCCCTCATCGACCGGCTCGTCCACCACGCCACCATGATCACGCTCAAGGGCAAGAGCTACCGCCTGCGCGAACGCGGCACCGGCATCGCACCCTCCGCTCAGGCTCCGTCGCTACGCGACTCCGCCTGAGCGGAGGCTCACCACTGCAGGGAGCCGGACCCGTGGTGCACTTTTCGACGCCTGAAAGTGGTGCACTATTCGGTGCCGCTTGACACCCGATTCCGCGGCGACAACGGCAAGCCCGACGACACCTGTCGCGACTACAGAGCCCCACATTCCCGGGCGCCTAACTCACGTACGGGGGGGCGGACAATGCTGTCAGGCGTTCTGTTGACCCCAGGTTGAACCAGACGTTCTGGCGCGTACCGAGTTGGCCGGCGATCAAGATCATCCGCGCGGTGTGCTCGGGGAACCACGACGCGAGTTCGTACAGTTCCCACACGGTCAGCGCGCGTCCGCGACGAGGACGATGCTTCACGGGCGCGATCTCAAAGATCGCCTCATCGACCCGCTGACCCCGGCCTTTCGCGTCGTGCAGGACACGTTTCAGGAGCTCCAGCTCGTTCTTCGCAGAACGCGGGTGCTTCTGTGCCCTCGCGAGGATTATGTCCTCGACCGTTGACCGGCGCAGCGTCGGCAGACGTGTGCTTCTTACCGACTCCCAGACCTTCGCGCATTGCCGGTAGTGCAGGCGGGTCTTCTCTCGAATACCTCCGGTCGTCTCGACTCGTACCAGCAGCCGCTCCATCGCCTCACCGAGGGTGATCGCCGGCGCCTCGTATAAGTGACCAAGCGCCTTCCGTCGCTTAAGGTCAAGCTCGATCCTCTCCGCGGCTTCTCTCGTCGGCGCCGTTTGCGCCGGAAACCCCGCCACGCGAATCTGGCACGACCGCGGACCACGCTTGCGGATACACACGCCGCCCGCCGATCGTCGTCTGACCCATTCGCCAGCCACTCGCGAATCGCACTTTCGGAGTAGCGCCGCTCGCTCCCGACCCGGACCGACTTCAGCCGACCGGAGGCAGCGGCACGCCCAATCGTCTCTGGGTGCGCTGCGAGCAACCGCGCGAGCTGCGTGGTCGTGTAGTGCGCTTCGATCATGGGATCAGGTCATCCCACCTCGGCCACGGATCGCGCCCGAGTTCAGCGTCTTCACGCAGCTCATACGCCTCGGCCCACGTGTATGGCTCAAACCTCGCCTCGATCACGATCCGACCTGCGATCTCCGAAAAGTTGGCATCGTAATTCTGCTGCAGCTCCTGAGCTTCCAGCTGCCGATCAACTCTGACGCCATGGGTGAGCAGTGTCCGCGCGACCTCACTGGCCGACTTCCCGTGCGAGGCCGTCCATCCCGTCAGTGTGTTCGATCGCCCGGTGATACTACGGCTATCCGTGCCACCCTCCGAGTGACGTCCACGCGCGAGCCGCCCGGTGTGGCACCTCTCGTGTCGGTGCTCGTCCACCGGGCTCGGCCCGATAGCGCGCTTCGGTGGTGGCACCGATGACGGCGGACCGTCTGGCGACGACAATGGCCAGATGAGAATCTGGGCGTGGCTCGTCGCCGCGGCGGTTGCCGTTGCGTGCGTGGTCGCTCTGGCGGCAGACGCTCGGCTGTCGGAGAACCAGCGGGGTTGGTTCGACCTCCTGACCGAGGCCGCGCTCAGCACCGCCCTCGTCGCGCTGGGGCTCGTTCTCGTCGCGCGCTCGTCCGCGGGCCTGATCGGCGGGCTCCTGCTCGGGCTCGCGCTGACGCTGTCGGGCGTGAGTGCCGTGGACGCCGTGCTCGCAGGGCTCGTCGAGCGTGGGTACGACGCGAACACGCTCGTGCGCGCGGGCCTGGCTCTCGGTTCCGCGAGTTGGGTCGTGCTGTTCGGCCTGCTCACGACGCTTGCACTCGTGTTCCCGACGGGGCGGCCGGCGACGCGGCGATGGGGCGCCGTTCTCGTCGTCTCGCTCGTGGCGTACGCGCTCACCATCGTTTCCATCGTGCTCTCCGACTCTCCGAACCCCGACGTGCTCGAGGACGTCCCAGGCCCGTTCCCGAGCGTGCC
>JAOUHF010000182.1 GCA_029865325.1 Thermoleophilia bacterium | reverse complement strand
GTAGATCTCCGTTACTTCGGTGAGGAGCACCGCGTCGAGCTCATCCGCAGGTGTCGTGATCGCTTCGGGCTCGTCGACACGGCCGTGCTCGTGCTCAGCGGTCTCGACGACATCCTCGGTGAGCGCGAGCTCCGTCGTCCAAGTCGGCGGCCCTGTGCCAATCTCCTTCTCGGCTGTCGGCTCTTCTGCTGAGGTTGGTTCCTCGACCGCAATTCGGTCCTCGACCGCAGCGGGCTCCTCGACCGCAGCGGGCTCCTCGACCGCAACGTGCTCGATGACGAACTCCGGGAGATCCTCTGACACACGTACGACGTCCTCGGCTTCGACCGTCACGGCCTCGGCGCGGTCTGATGCCACGAGGGGTTCAATCTCGTCGACCTGAGCCTCGGAGTCCAGCTCGACGACTGCGATGGGGGTGTGGATGGTCTCGAGGAGCGCCTCGATCGCATCCGGCGAGGCCACGACGAACGTGAGCGGGACACCGAGTGCGCTATGGAGCTCGTCCGAGTAGTAGACATTGGTTGGATCTGCGATCGCGACCTCGAGCGATCCGTCCGGATTGGCGGCGATCGGTACTGCCGGAAACTCTCGCGCGATTGCGTATGGAAGGAGCGCTGCGACGTCCGGCTCGATGTAGTGGTTTGCGAGCTCCGTGTATGTGAGCTCGTACTGCTCCGCGATGAGTCTTGCGATGACAGCCGACGTCACGCTGCCGCGGTCGACCAGGATCTCGCCGAGCCGCCAGCTCGTCGAAAGACTCTGTTGCGTGAGGGCTTCCTCAAGCTCCTCGTCAGTGACGAGCCCTTCGCGCAGGAGCAGGGCACCCAACGGCGGCCGCTGGTGTGTGGCCGTCGGGGCTTCAGCGATCGAGTCAGCGTCGATCGCCGTTGCGGCCGTCGAATCCCCGGAACGAAGCTCGACAACGACACCTTGCCAGTCTTCGTCGTCCTGGTCCCCGGTGGTAACCGGGGGCACGTAGTCACGATCGTGAACGAACGCGAGCGCCGCCTCGATCCCCTCTGGGCCGACGACGACGAAGTGAGTTGCGGACACGAGGGCGCGCCGAAGCTCGTCGGAGAAGAGGACCGTCGCGGGGTCGGCGATCGCGAGTACGAAAGAGCCGTCGTCGCGGCGGCTGATCGGTATGGCCGAAAGGCGTCGCGCTATCTCTTCCTTGAGAGCGCGCGCTGCGCTCAAGTCGATGCCGGTTGTCTCGAGCTCGAGGAAAGGAAGCTCGTACTGTTCGGCGACGAGTCGTGCGACCTGAGTCTGCGTCACGGAGCCGCGTGCGACGAGGAGCTCCCCGAGCTGATGGCCGGAGATGCGCTTGTTCCGAGCATCGCGCTGCTCAGCGAGGATGGTCTCCAGCTCCTCCTTGGAGACGAGCCCGTCGCGTACGAGCAGTACGCCGAGAGCAGGCCAGGGTTGCCGTGCAGCTTCCATCGCGTGTTCTATCGGCCGATCAGCGCCGATGCTTTACCGCAGGGAGAATCCGCGAGTGCGCGTGGTCGTGCAACGAGTTCGCGAGGTATCCGTGGCTGTCGATGACGGCCTCGTCGCCGCGTCAGGTGCCGGTCTTCTGATCCTCCTCGGCGTGGCGACCACCGACGCTGCCGAGACGGCGGAGGATCTCGCGCGCAAGGTCGCGCGGCTTCGAATCTTCGAGAATGACCGAGGACACCTCGATCGTTCCCTGCTCGACGTCCGAGGCGAAGCGCTCGTCGTGAGCCAGTTCACGCTCATTGCGGACACGAAGAAAGGAAATCGGCCGAGCTTCACCGACGCTGCGGCGGCTGACCTCGCCAAGCCTCTCTACGACGCGTTCTGCGTCGCGCTCGAGGCCGAGGGCGTTCGCGTTGCTCGAGGGGTGTTCGGCGCGCGCATGGAGGTCTCGCTCGTGAACGACGGCCCCGTCACGATCGTGCTCGACGCCTGAGCGCACAAGGTTGCGAGCGACCCGGCGGTGCTATTCTTCTCTCACCACATTTCACCGGTTTGGAGAAATGGGCGCTCGGCGCCCATTTTTTATGAGGGAGCGAATTGACAGCGACCTACGTACGCGAGCGGACACTGCAGGACGAGATCGCCCCGGCGGTTGAGCGGAGCGTGCCTGGAGTCGAGGTTCTTGCGGTCGAGCTGCTGTCACCGAGTCGCTTCTGCGTCTACGTGGATCACCCCAAAGGGGTCGATCACGCGCTTTGCGAGCGCGTGACGCGGGCCCTCGACGCCTACCGAACCGACTACACCGTCGATGTCTCCTCGCCCGGCCCGGAGCGCCCGTTGCGAAAGCCGGCCCACTTCGCGTCCGCGATCGGACGACGCGTTGCGGTGCGCACCGAGACCGAGATCAACGGGAGGAGCCGAATCCGCGGCGTCGTTTCCGACGCGGCCGAGGATGCCGTCACCGTCGAGACCGCCGAGGCGGCAACGCTACGAATCCCGTACGACGTGATCGTACGCGGCAATCTGATCGACGAGGGGTTGACGACATGAGCCAGGAGATCATCGAGGGCATTCAGACCATCGAGAAAGAGAAGGGCATCGACGAGGGCGTT
>JAOUHF010000097.1 GCA_029865325.1 Thermoleophilia bacterium | reverse complement strand
AGCGGCACCGGGCGAGGGTGAGCATCTCCGCGCTCTGATCGACACCCGTGACCTCGAATCCGTGCCGGATCAGCTCGGCTGCGACGAGCCCGGTTCCGGTGGCGACGTCGAGCACATGCCCGCCCGGCGGGAGCCGCGAGACGAGGAAGCGACGCCAGAGTGGATCCTGGCCGAGCGACAGAGTGGCGCCGACGCGATCGTACGACGACCCCAACGGGGCGAACAGCTCTTTCGCGTCGATACCGGGCATCCGCCGTATTCTGGTCGCCGTGGCCCTGGTAGACGAGCTCGAGCGGGCCGGTGAGCTCGCAGCCGTCCACTCCCAGCCCGGGGACGTCGTCTCCGGGATCATCGCGTCCGAGCCGATCGTCGGCCGTCGCGTGTACGTCTGCTCGTTCGACGACGCCGATGGTCGACGCAGCTGGCTCGCGATCCGCGCTGACGGTGCTCCGGTCACAAGCCGCGCGGAGCTGCGCGAGGCGGTGTCCATTGCAGCGCTTTGCGAGGTTGCCGAGGATGCCGCGGGCGGGGGCGACCTCGATGCGCTCATCGCTACTCTCGTCGAGATTCGCGAGAACGAGGCTCCGCCCGGTATCGAAGACGCGGAGGATGCTGCCCGCGCTCTGCGTGAAGTGCTCGGCGATCCTCCTCAGCTTGCGTCCCCGGTGCGCCTCGACATGATTGGCACGGCGACTCGCAGGTTGGAGCGCGAACTCGACTCGTCCGCCTCGTCCCCGTTCGCCGCTGCGCTGCAGTCCTCGCAGGGCGCGGTCTCCGAGCTCGAGCGCGAGATCGAAGCGGGCTATAGGACCGAGCTCACGTAGGCTTCTCGGGATGGAGGGCAGCGGCGGTTTCTTCCCGTTCGGCGGGGGCGATCCAGAGGAGCTTCTCGGAGCGCTGCGCGCGTTTGCCGAGAAGCAGGCCGAGTCGGTTCAGGAGACGCAGCGAGAGCAGTTCGCCACCCTCACGCTCAATACTGCCGTGGAGCTGACGGCGGCGGCGCTCGGTCAGATCGAGGTCGACGGACCGCCCGACGCGCAGGCGCTTGCTCTTCGCGATGCGATGCGTGTGCTCTTTCCCGAGGCGGTCGCGCTCGTCTCGGCTGCCCGCCAGGGCTTCATGCGTCAGTAGCCGCGTAGACCTGCGTTCCAGCACTGCCCGACGCGATGAGCCACCGGGATACCGCCACCTCCGGCGCACACCACGAGCACCTCGGCATCGACGAGGAGCCGCACGGTCACGAGCTCGACGATCCCAACCGGCTCAGGCGATGCGACCACGCGTCTCCAGCCGGCGCGCCCGAGGCGGCGGCGAGCCGGTCGACGGTCTCCTGCACGAACGTTCGTGCGGTGATCGCGGCGGCGTACCCGGATTCATCGCCTCGGCGAGGTCGAGGAGCGCGGTGATCGCCGACGCGTCGAGGCCCTAGACTCGAAGCAGGTGCCGGGGAATCGGCGGGGCCGCTGTCGTCACGACCGCTGCTCGACGAGCCCCGCAGGCCGGTGCACGAGTCGGATGAGAGGTGCGAGCACATCCGAGAGAGTCGGCCGCCCGACCTCCTGGAGCTCGTAGCGGGTGCGCCGAACTGGGTGGCGGGTCGTGATGACGTGCGCGAGGTCGATGGGCGTGCCCGCGATGACGACGTCGACGTCCGCTGCGTCGATCGTCGCCTCGAGATCTCGCAGCATCTCGTCCCCGTACCCCATCGCCGGTAGGACATTCCCCAGGTGCGGATATGCGGCGAAGACGTCCCGGATCGCTCCTTGGGCATAGGGTCGTGGATCGACGAGCTCGCCTGCGGCACCTTGGAGGGCTGCCACGGTGCCGGCGCCAAACGCCATCCCGCCGTGCGTCAGCGTCGGGCCGTCCTCGACGACGAGCACGCGCTTCCCCTCGAGACTCGGGCCGGGCTCGAGGGTGACGGGCGAATGGGCGATGATGACGGTCGCCAACGGGTTGAGCGATTCCACGTGCTCGAGCACTTCCGCCACCGCGGCTCGGTCGGCGCTGCCGATCTTGTTGATGACGACGACGTCTGCCCGGAGGAGGTTTGCCTCACCGGGGTGGTATGCGACCTCGTCGCCGGCGCGTAGGGGATCGGTGACGACGATGTGCAGGTCCGGGCGGACGAACGGGAGGTCGTTGTTGCCGCCGTCCCAGACGAGGACGTCGCACTCCGCCTGCGCGAGCTCGAGGACTGCTGCGTAGTCGACTCCGGCGAAGACGGTCATGCCCATCGAGACGGGAACCTCGTACTCCTCGCGCTCCTCGAGCGTCGGATGCGTTGCGTCGATCTCCTCGAGGCTCGTGAAGCGCTGCACGCGCATCGTCTCGAGCTCGCCGTACGGCATCGCGTGGCGAACGAGCCCGACACGCAACCCCGAGCCGACGAGCAGCGAGCCGATCTTCCGGCTCGTCGGGCTCTTGCCGCAGCCGGTCCTGACGGCGGTGACCGCTATGACCGGTTTCGAGGCCTCGAGCATCGTCGCTTGTGGCCCGAGCAGTGTGAAATCGGCTCCTGCGGCCAGAACCCGGGACCCCTTGTGCATGACGTCCTCGTGCCGGAGGTCCGAGTACGAGAGAACGACGGTGTCGATCGCCTCGGCGCGGATGATGTCGACGAGGTCCTCCTCCGGGCGGATCGGGATGCCCTCCGGGTAGAGGGGGCCGGCGAGCGAGGGCGGATAGACGCGGTCGGCTATCCCCGGAATCTGAGAGGCCGTGAACGCGACGACCCGAACGGAGGAGTCCTCTCGATAGACCGTGTTGAAGTCATGGAAGTCGCGCCCTCCCGCACCCATGATCACGACCCTTCGCATGCACTCAGTGGAGCGCGCACGAGCCCTGTCGGCATCGGCGGTGACGCCGATTCGTGCGGTGGCGAACTACTGATGGCCGTAGCTCGGGCGCTCGTAGAATCGAGCTGCAGTGGGCGTTGCGGATCGAGCACTCGTTCGGCTCCTCCCGGCTGTTCCCCGGGCCGTTGTCCAGCGGCTTTCGGCTCCCTACATCGCCGGCCCGACGCTCGGCGATGCCCGGCGCCGTGTCGCAGATCTCAATTCCGCTGGAATGCTCGCAACGGTCGATGTGCTCGGTGAAGAGGTGCGCCGAGCGGCCGAGGCCGAAGCGGTCGCTTCCATGTACCACGCGGCACTCGACGCGATCGCGGGAGATCGTCTCAACGCGAATGTTTCCGTGAAGCTCACCGCTCTCGGGTTGGAGATCGATCTCGATCTCTGCCGATCGCTCCTCGCAACGGTCGTCGCTGACGCGGCGGCACGAGGGATCTTCGTACGGATCGACATGGAGCATTCGGGGTGCACGGACGACACGCTGCGCATCTATCGCGAGCTTCGCGACGCCGGCCGGGAGAACGTCGGGATCGTTCTCCAGTCATGCCTGCGGCGGACGCTTGCAGACGTCGGCGATCTCGCGGATCTGCGCCCGAGCGTGCGGCTCTGCAAGGGCATCTACGTCGAGCCGTCCGCGATCGCATACCAGGGGCGCGAGGCAATCCGAGACAACTTCGTCCAGATACTCGACGCTCTCCTCGAGCTCGGTTGCTACGCCGCCGTGGCCACCCATGACGAGTGGCTCCTCGAGCGCACGCTCGAGCGGGTGGGCGGGCTCGGGAGGGACGCCTACGAGCTCCAGATGCTGCTCGGCGTCCACGAACAGCGCGCCGCCGAGCTCGCTGCGGCCGGGCATCGGCTGCGCGTGTACGTGCCGTACGGCGACCGCTGGTACGAGTACTCGCTTCGCCGGCTTCAGGAGAATCCGGCGCTGGCCGGGATGCTGGCGAAGGCGGCCGTGCTGAGGGTTGTTCCAGGCCGTCCTTAGAGGGAGGCGAGCAACGACCAGCCGCCGTCGACGACGATCGTCTGGCCGCGGATCATCTCGGCCTCGGGCGAGCAGAGGAACGTGACGCACGCAGCGATGTCGTCCGGGGTCACGATTCGTCCGACCGGGTTCGACTTCCCCATCTCGAGCATTGCCTCCCTGTTCGGGAAGTACTCGAGCGCTCCCGTCTCGACGACCCCGGCGGAGACGGCGTTGACACGGATCCCTCGTGGGGCGAGCTCAACGGCGAGGTAGCGGACGATCGCCTCGAGCGCGGCCTTGGAGGCGCCGACCAGGGCGTAGTTCTCGAGAACGCGGATCGAGCCGAGGCTCGAGAGCCCGATGATCGACGAGCCGGGCTTCATCGAGGGCGCCGCAGCGCGGGTCAGCGACAAGAGAGCGCGCGCGTTCGCCGAGAGCGTCCAGTCCCAGTGCTTGTCCTCCGTCTCGAGCGCCGGGCGAATGACTCCGGTGGCGGCGCTGTGAATCAGCACGTCGAGCGCACCAAGAGCGGCGACCTCGTCGGCGATGCGCTGAGAAGCGACGTTCCCGCGGACGAAGATCGGCTCGGCGCCCAGTGCTCGCAGTTCTTCCGCCGTCTCCTCCGCTGCCGTATCGCCGCGCATGTAGCCGATCGCGACGCGCGTCGCTCCAAGTGAGGCGAAGCGAAGCGCGATCGTCTTGCCAATGCCTCGCGATCCTCCCGTGACGAGGACCGAGGCGCCCTCAAACGTCATTCGCGCTTGGGAAGCGGGTCGAAGGCGGGGGCCGAGGAAGGAATCGTCTCCCACCCGATGCGCGTCTGCGGCTCGCGCGCGCCGTCTTCTGCAAGGGACGACGCGTGCCCGAGTCGGTCGAGCAGATCCATCTTCTCCTCGCCGTACCGGCGTACCGGGTGCTCGTCCGGCAGATCCTCGATGAGCTCCCGGACGCGCGCCCTCAATTGGTAGGCGAAGTGGGGAGTCGCCGGGCCGACGAGCGCGTCGATGTCGTCGAAAGTGGGCGCGGCCACGTCGGACAGCCTAACCGTCGAGCGATTGGTGCGAGCTCTCGACCCGGCAGTGCGAGGCGCCTCAGAGAGACCGGCACAACGCCCGGCTCTGTAGCGTCCGGGGGTGCGCCGGCCATCGACCGTGGAGCTGATGCTCCTTACGACGGTCTTGTTGTGGGCGCTCAACCTCAGCGTCACCAAGTACATCCTCACCCACGGCCTGGGCCCCCTTCCCTACGCGACCGTCCGCTACGGCTTCGCCGCGCTCATCTTCATCGCGCTGACGATCGTCGCCGAGCGAACGTTGCGCATCGAGCGACGGCATCTTCCGATCGTCGCGCTCGCCGCGGTGACTCTGTGGCTGAATCAGCTCTCGTTCGTGTTCGCGCTCGACCTCACGACGGCTTCGACGATCGGACTCCTTCTCGGAGCGATTCCGATCTTCACCGCAGTCCTCGGACTCGTTCTCGGCACCGAGCACCCGTCACGGCGCTTCTGGATCGCGGCGGCGATCTCTGCCGTCGGCGTCGGCCTCGTCGCGCTGGGCGCAGGTGGTGAGGTATCCACCTCGCACGTGGGGATCCTGCTGGGCCTGACGACCGGTGCTACCTGGGCGGCATACTCGGTCACCGTCGCCCCACTCATGCGCACGTATTCCCCTTCGCGCGTCAGCGCAGTTGTGATCCCGATGACGTGGATCCTGCTCGCCCTCGTCGGGCTTCGGCAGACGCAGGACCAGGAGTGGTCGCTGGGCTGGGAGGTTTGGGCGCTTCTCGTCTTCGCGACCCTCGGCCCGCTCGTTCTGACGAACGTCCTCTGGTTCCGCTCGATCCACAAGATCGGGCCCGCGAAGGCGACGCTCGCTGCAAACCTCCAGCCGTTCGTCGCCGCGGTCCTTGCCGTGATTCTGCTGTCGGAACCGCTCTCGTGGCTTCAGATAGTTGGTGGTGCCTTGATCGGGGTAGGCATCCTCTTCGTCCGTCGGCGGGCGCCGGCTCGGCAGGCGACCTAGAATCGGGAGCATGAGCGACCACGACTTCATGCCGATCGACGGTTGGGACCACGTAGAGATCTGGGTGGGGAACGCGAAGCAGGCTTCCTACTTCTTCGAGAACGCCTATGGCTTCACGCGCACGGCGTACGCAGGGCCCGAGACTGGTGTCCGCGACCGTGCGTCGTACGTCCTCGAGCAGGGAGACATTCGCTTCGTCCTGACGAGCGGGCTCCGCTCCGAGAGCGAGATCTGCAAATGGGCAGCGAACAAGGGGGACAGCGTCAGAGATGTCGCGCTCGCGGTGCCCGATGCCACGCACGCCTACAGGCAGGCGGTTCAGCGCGGCGCGCGCGGCGTCGCCGAGCCGTTCTGGGTCGAGGACGACCACGGACGGGTCGAGCTCGCCGCGATCGCGACGTACGGGGACAACATTCACACCTTCGTGAACCGCGCCGAGTACTCGGGCGCGTATCTCCCCGGATACCAGTCGGTCGCTCCGAACGGCTCACCGGCCGCCGGCGTGGGGCTGATCTCGATCGACCACGTGGTCGGCAACGTCGAGCTCGGGCGGATGGACGAATGGGTGGGGTTCTACGAGCGCGTGCTCGGCTTCACGCAGCTCACGCACTTCTCCGACGAGGACATCTCGACCGAGTACTCGGCGCTGATGTCGAAGGTCATGACGGACGGCGCGGGGAAGATCAAGTTCCCGATCAACGAGCCGGCCGAGGGCAAGCGGAAGAGCCAGATCGAGGAGTACCTCGAGTTCCACGGCGGGCCGGGCGTCCAGCACGTCGCGATGCAGTCGAACGACATCGTCAAGACGGTCGCGGCGCTGCGCGAGCACGGCGTGCTCTTCATCGCGACGCCCGACTCCTACTACGACATCGTGGAAGAGCGCGTCGGCGAGATCGAGGAGGACTGGGCCGACCTCCGCTCGATGGGTATCCTCGCCGACCGCGACGAGGAGGGCTACCTGCTCCAGCTCTTCACGAAGATCGTGCAGGACCGCCCGACCCTCTTCTTCGAGGTCATCGAGCGCCACGGCTCGCGCGGCTTCGGGATCGGGAACTTCAAGTCGCTGTTCGAGGCGATCGAGCGCGAGCAGGCACTGCGCGGGAATCTGTAAGAGCGAGGCTTGTCTCGCACTCTCCCCCTTCGTTGAGCGGTGGCTCTCGCGCGCACCCAGTACGTCCGTAGCGGCGACGTCGACATCGCTTATCAGGTGATCGGCGAGGGGCCGCGGGATCTCGTGCTCGTTTTCGACAACCCGAGCCACCTCGAGGCGCTCCCGGACCAGCCGCTCCTTGCGGAGTTCATCCTGGCGCTCGGCCGGTTTGCCCGTGTGCTCTGGTTCGACATGCAAGGCCAGGGCATGTCAGGACACGTCGCGGGGGGCGTCATTCCTGTCGAGTCCTGGATGGACGACCTGATCGCGGTCATGGACGCTGAAAAGTCCACTACGGCGACAATTGTCGCAAAGGGTTATGCCGCGCAGATGGCAGTCGTCGCCGCCGCCACACGCCCGGAGCGAGTCGCATCACTCGTGCTCCTCAACGGCTTCGCACGGTTCGCGCGTGCCGGCGACTACCCCGCGGGCCTGCCCGAGTCCGCGCACGAGCGCTTTCTCGACAACCTCGAGGCTGGATGGGGTAGCGGCTCGCTCCTATCGATACTCGCGCCGTCGTGGGCAGGCCGTCCTGGCGTCCAGGAGTGGTGGGGACGGGTCGAGCGGTACGGGGCAACGCCGGGCCACGCCCGAGCCCGGATGCGGGCGGTCCTCGATCTCGACGTTCGCGACGTGCTTCCGCTCGTGGACGCTCCCACGCTCGTCGTTCACAGCCGGCACAACGACTTCGTGCGCTTCGCGCATGGCCAGTACCTCGCCGAGCGGATTCCCGGCGCGCGCCTGCTCGAGCGTCCGGGTTCGGATCACTGGGCGGGGCTGGAGCTCGTCGGAGTGATCGAGGAGTTCGTTACCGGAACGCGCTCGGAAGCTCCCGACTCCGACAGGGCGCTCGCGACGGTGCTCTTCGTGGACGTGGTGGGCTCGACTCGGTACGCGAGCGAGCAGGGGGATCGGAGCTGGGAGGCCGCGCTCGATCGCTTCGAAGGCGTCGCCGGTGCGACACTACCTCTCCACGAGGGAGTGCTTGAACGCCACACCGGCGACGGGGTCCTTGCGACGTTCGATGGGCCTGCGCGCGCAATTCGCTGCGCGTCTCAGATCCGCGACGAGGTGCGGATGAGCGGGCTCGAGGTCAGGTGCGGCCTCCACGCCGGTGAGGTGACGCGGCGTCCGGAGGGGATCGCAGGCGTCGCGATCCACATCGGTGCTCGCGTCTGCGCTCTGGCGGCCCCCGGGGACGTGCTCGTCACGCGGACCGTGCGCGACCTCGTGGCAGGCTCGGGAATCTCCTTCGAGGAGCGCGGAGAGCACGAGCTCAAGGGCGTCCCCGACACGTGGGCGCTGTACGCGGCGACCAGCTGACGCCGTAGCCTTCCGGCCATGTCGCCGCAGCGGCGCACCGCGCTCGTCTCGGTCGGGGCCGCCTGTCTCCTGATCGTGATCAAGCTCGTCGCCGGTCTCGCGAGCTCGAGCCTGGGCCTGCTCGCCGAGGCCGCGCACTCGGGGACCGACCTCGCGGCGGCGCTGCTCACGTTCTTCGCCGTGTCGGTGGCCGTCCGTCCCGCCGACCGCGGGCACCCGTACGGGCACGGGAAGGCGCAGAACCTCGCCGCGCTCGCGGAGTCCGCCTTC
>JAOUHF010000096.1 GCA_029865325.1 Thermoleophilia bacterium | reverse complement strand
TGCCTGCGTCACCGCCAGCGGAATCCCGAGCTCGCCGGTGTAGACGCGCGTCATGGCCGAGGCCGCCGCCTCGCCAGCTGCGGCGCCTGCGATGCCGCCGGCGAGGCCGAGCACGAGCCCGTAGGAGAGGTAGTGGGCGACGAGAGCGCGCCGTGACGCACCGCTTGCGCGGAGCATCCCGATCAGGCTCCGCTCGGCGCGCACGCGCCGCGAGAGGAGAACGCCGGTCGCGAGTGCCGCGGCGGCCAGGAAGAGAAGCGGGAATAGGACGGCCAGGTCGCGGAAGCCGTCGATGTCGGTCTGGAGGGCGGCGTTCGAAGGCTGGTCGGCGCGGGTGACGGTGTCGGTCGCATCGAACTGGAGCGCGAGGCGCTGGAAACGTGCGGTCGATGCCGCGACGTCGGCGTGCGGCGCGAAACGCACGAGCGTCTCGCGCATGCCGTTCGCCCCGGCGAGGATTGCGGCCTCGTCCTCGGGGACGAAGACGACCCCGAAGCTTCGCGGCGGAGGGAGGACGTCCTGTCGGCTCCGGGCAGGCCACAGGTACTCCCAGGAGGAGACGATCCCGGCGATTTGCAGCGGCTGCCAGCCGTCCAGGCCGAGCACCTCGATCGTCTGGCCCGGCTGGAGGTCGAAGTCGCCGGCGAAGTGCTGCTCGACGAGGGCGCCCCCCGAGCGAGATCCTGATTCGAGGAGGAGTCGGTTCACGTCGGGGTCGGGCGCGGTGCCCACGACACGGCCGAGCAGTTTCGAGCGGCCGATCCGGAGCGGAAGGTCGGCGACCGTGCGCGTCTCGACGGCGGCGACGCCCTCCACGGTGCGCGCCGCCTGCGCGAAGGAGTCGCCGCGCCCCCCGACGACCGTCAGGTCGGCGGCGCGCAGATCGACGAAGACGCGCGCGTAGCTGGCTTGGAGGTTGCGGTACGCGTCGTACGAGGCGGCGAAGAGGGCAGCGCCGAGAAACAGCGTGACGGCGATTGCCGTCGCCTGCCCCTTCTGTCGGCGCAGGTCCCGCAGCAGCTTGCGCCGGAGCATTCTCACCATGAGACCTGGGATGCCTCTACCGGATGCTCGTTCCGCTCGACCGCGACGATCTCGCCGGATCGCATCCGCACGACCCGGTCGGCCATGGCCGCGATCGCGCTGTTGTGCGTGACCATCAGCACCGTTCGGCCGTCCTCTCGATTGAGCCGGCGAAGCTCCTCCAGCACGAGCCGGCCCGTCTCGAGGTCGAGCGCGCCCGTCGGCTCGTCGCAGAGGACGAGCGCGGGGTCCTTGGCGACTGCGCGCGCGATCGCGACGCGCTGCTGCTCGCCGCCCGAGAGCTGGGCCGGGAAATGGTCGAGTCGATCTCCGAGGCCCACCGCCTCGAGCGCGTGGGTGGCGCGCCGCTCGACGTCGTCGCGGCCGGTGAGCTCGAGCACGAGCGCGACGTTCTCGAGCGCGGTCAGCGACGGCACGAGGTTGAAGAACTGGAAGACGAAGCCGACCTGCTCGCGCCTGAAGGAGGTGCGCTCGCCCTCGTCGAGTGTCTCGAGCTCGCGACCGACGACGACGAGCGTTCCGCGGCTCGGTCGCTCGAGCGCCCCGATCAAGTTGAGGAGCGTCGTCTTGCCCGATCCGCTCGGACCGAGCACGACGACGAGCTCGCCGCGATCGATCGAGAGCGAGGCTGCGCGAAGCGCCTCGACCGCCGACGCCCCCTCCCCGTAAGTCTTGCCGAGGTCGCTGAGTACTGCCACCGGTTCGGGCACCGCCGGCGTCGCCGGGCTCATGCCCACCCACCAAGGCTGGTCGTTACGAGGAGGCCTGCAACGTCAGGATGCATCTGCGCTACTCGTACCGCAACGCTTCTCCAGGTTGGAGACGGCAGGCTCGCCTCAGCGGGATCTGCAGCACCGCAAGGGCGACGACGACCGTCATGACGAGGGCGACGCCGAGCGGCCACAGCGGGAACCTGAGCGCGAAGCTCGTGTGGAACGAGTTGCCTATGAAGTGGAGCACGACTCGACCGAGGACGTAGCCGACGCCGATCCCGGCGAGCCAGCCGAGCAGCGCCAGCGCCAGGCCCTCGGCACGGTAGATGCGACGGATCTGGCGGGATCGTGCGCCCAGGCTGCGCAGAATCGCGATCTCGCGTTGCCGCTCGAGAACGTTGGTCGTAAGTGCGCTCACCAGGCCGATCATGCCGACCGCGACGAGCGGCAGCCCGAGGGCCATGATGATGGCGACGATCGTGCGTGCCTCCGAGCGCTCCGCTTCTCTCTCGACGTGGCGCAGTGCGGTGCCGACGCTGTAGCCCGCGCTGGAGAGCGCCTGTGAGAGGCGGCCGTTCAGCTGCTCGATGCCGGCCGCCTCGAGCGAGGCGCCGGTGACCCAGAAGACCGAGGGATCGTCGAAGCGGTTGACCTCGAGCAGCGTGTCGACAGGGACGAAGAGCCCTTCGCCGTCGTTGACCATCCGGTCGTCGACGCCGATGACCTCGTAGGCTACGAGACCTGTGCGGTCTTCGACGTCGACGGTATCGCCGATGTCGAGGCCGGTCTGGGAGGCGAGTGCCCTGCCGATCACAGCAACGCGCGCCTTGCTCGCCGCCTCCTCGGCGGAGAACCAGCGGCCGCGCACGAGCTCGTAGTCGTAGATGGTGTCGGCCGGCAGTCCCCACGCCCACGTGTCGATTTCGTCGGCTGCGACGTGGCTCTGAGCGAAAGGTTGGGCTGCGGCGACGCCGTCGACGCGCAGCATCGCCTCGCGGGCGCGGGCGTCCAACGGCAGGCGGTCACCGGAGGAGGTGACGCCGTAGACGACGATGTCGCCTCCCTCGAGCTTCTCGGTCTGCTCGCTGATCGCGACCAGCGTGAGACTCACTGCCCCGAAGGCCACGACCGTGCCGACCGCGAAGGCGACCAGGGCGGCGGTCGAGAGGCTCCGACCCTTGCGGCGGGCCGCGTTCCTGAGCCCGTACTGGGCCGGGCGCGGGAGGAAGCGCGCTCGAGCGAGAGCTCGGTCGAGCCTGGCTACCCCGTAGCGGGCCTCGATGCCCGCCGTCTCGAGCGCCTCGCGCACCGGTACGCGAGCTGCACGCCAGAGCGCCGGCAAGGAGGCGAGCGCGGTGACGCCGAGTCCGACGGCCAGGCTGAGGCCGACCGCGAGCGGACTGACCTGCCACCCGGGTTCCAGGCCGACGAATCGACCGCCGAGGTAGGCGACCAGAAGGTTCGCGAGGAGGACACCGACGGCGATCCCCACGAGGGTTGCCGCTCCGCCCAGCAGGAGCGCGGTGGCGAGGAAGCTCCGGGCGATCGTGCGTCCGCGCCCGCCGACAGCCTTCATGATCCCGATCTCGCGGGTCTGGTCGCGGACGAGTGTCGTCATGGTCGTGCCGACGAGGACGATGGCCGAGAGCAGCGACACCCCGGCGATGACCCAGAAAAGGGAGACGAAGCGGTCGAATCCCTCCTTCCCCGGCCACTCGTCGGGAGGGCGAAACTCGGTGATGTCGTTGTAGACCACGCCCGGATCGATCGCGCCGAGGCCCGCTCGCACCGTATCGACGGTGGACGCGGCCGCGGCTGGGCTGTGGTCGACCAGCCGCGCCTCGATGCGCGTGAAGCCCTGGTACCCGGCGAGCTCGTTGACCGTCTCGCTGGGGACGTAGAGCACGGGGTTGTCCTCGACGACCGTGCTGCCGAACTCGAGCGTCTGGCCGCGGCCGGTGATGTGGAGAGGCCGCCAGGAGCCGTCTGCTGCGCGGATCTCGACCGTGTCTCCGACTCCCCCGCGGAAGCGGCCCGTGCGCTCGTTCTGCGCCTCGGTCAGCCCCTCGAGCGTCTCGTTATGTTGCCGAGGAGCGACGCCCGCCGCGACGGAGACGACGTTGACCTGCTGGTCGGCGAAGTCGTGGACGCCGACGACCCATACCCGCCGGAGCTGGTCGCCCACCTCCAGGTCCGTCCAGAACGTCGCCCGGCCGTCGAGGCCCGCCACGTTCGGAAGTGAGCGCAGCCGGGCGAGCTCGGCGTCGGTGATCCGGATCCCGCCGGGCTTGAGCAGCACCTCGTGCACTCGGTCGGTCGCGACCCGGTCGTCGATGGCCGAGTTCATCAGCGACGGGGTGGCGAACAGCCAGAGCCCCGCGATCGCCGCGGCGAGGGTGGCAACGGTGAGTGTCGCCCGTACCCGCCGGTGGGTGAGCTCGCGCCACGAGCGTCGGGTGAGCGCCGACCTCATGGGCTCGAGTCGACGACGACGCCGTCACGAATCTCGACGACGCGGTCGGCGCGCGCGCTCACTGCCTGGTCGTGCGTGACGAACACGACGGTCGTGCCGGCCTCGTTCACGCGCCCGATCGTCTCGAGCGTCTCGACGGCCGTCGCCGTGTCGAGGTTGCCGGTCGGCTCGTCTGCGACGAGCAGGAGCGGGTCGCAGGCGAGTGCCCGTGCGATCGCGGTTCGCTGCTGCTCGCCGCCCGACAGCTCGCTCGGGAAGCGGTCGACCTTGTCGCCCAAACCGACGAGCTCGAGGCGCTCCCGAGCGAGGTCCGTGCGTTCCGCGACGCGGCCGCGGCCGGCGAAGTCGAGCGGCAGCATCACGTTCTCGAGCGCCGTCAGCGTGGGCAGCAGCTGGAAGAACTGAAACACGATCCCGACCGTTGCGCCCCTCCACCCGGCCAGTTCGTTCTCGCTCATCCCGCCCAGCGGGCGTCCGGCGACGGTGACACCGCCCTTCGTGGCGCGGTCGATACCCGTCATCACGTTGAGGATGGTCGACTTGCCGCTGCCGCTGGGCCCGACGATCGCGAGCATCTCGCCCTGGTCGACGCTCAGGTCGACGCCGCGGAGCGCGGGGAACTCGACTCGGCCGGCTCGGTAGACCTTCCACACCTCCTCGAGGTGCACGAGCGGGGCCGCCTGGACATCGACGAGAGCGTCCAGCCGTCCTTCGGGAGCGGTGTCAGTCTGGAGTCGCACACGTCCTCCCTTCGCCCGCCACTGTTACACGACCGCGCGCGGCGACCATCGGGAGTTTCTGCGGAGGCGCGCCTACCCTTGAGCTAGCGGGCGATCGGGCCGCGTGGGCCGGCAGACGACATGCGGCCGGCAGGAGGCGACGGATTGCAGCGCGGCTCAACGGGCTGTGCCCATATGTCGGTCACATGGTCAGTGGCCACGTCCTCTTGGCGCCTCGCGGCGGGGACGCGCGTCAGGAACGTGCTCTACGACGGCGATCCGGGCGGCATCGGACTCAGAACGAGGCGGCGGCGGTGCAGCGCTCTCCGGACCTGCTCGTCGCGACTGCACTGATGCGATCGGCACCGGGAGCGTTGGCGATCACGCGCCGGACGGTGAAGGATCCGCTCGGCGCTCGCGTGGCCGCGGTCGTTCTGCGGCCGGCGGTCCCGTTCCGGCGCAGCGTCACCTTCCAGGGGACGCCGTTCCTGCTCTGGTCGACCTCGAACTCGACCTCGATTCGACCGTTCTCGTTGCTCAGCTTCAGCTTGGCGCTCGAGCTCTGTGTGCAGACGCCCCGAACCTGCACGTCGCCGTTCTTGGCGAACGTGGCGGGAGCGACGGCGAGTGCGGCGGCCGCGACGGCCGCGACGGCTGTGATGCGCAGGATGGACATGTGCTCTCTCCTTGTGGTCGACTTCGGACGAAGGGAGCCTGGCTCGTGCGGGGTCCCAACGGCAATGCGACATTGGTCCCGGTGGGCCCCGCGGCGCGTTCCGAGGGGCAATGATGGGGGCGATGAGGCATCGAACCAGGATCTCCGGGTCTGACGCGAGGCGTCCCCCGACGGCCCGCTCGGTCCTCGGCCTCTTCACGGCGGGCACGGCGGCGGCGCTCGCGCTCGCGGCCGTCGGCGGCTACGTCGCGCTCCGCTCGGTCGCGCTCGACGAGGCGAAGCGCGACACGCGCACGAAGGTGCAGGAGGCGGGGAAACTCGTCGAGTCGGCGCTCGCGGAGGGCATCCTCACGGGCGACCCCGACGCGATCGGCGCCGTCGACGACCTCGTCCTCACGCGCGTACTGAGCGGCTCGGTCGTGCGGGTGAAGCTGTGGTCCGCCGACGGGCGCGTGCTCTACTCGGACGATCCTGCCCAGATCGGCGGGCGCTTCACGCTCGGCGACGATCAACGCCGTCTCCTGCGCGAGGGCGGCGCGGAAGTCGAGGTGAGCAGCCTCGATAGACCCGAGAACGCCCTCGACCGCCAGCAGGGGGAGCTGATCGAGGCCTACACGCCGATCCGCACGCCGTCCGGAACGCCCGTCCTGTTCGAGCTGTACGAGCGCTTCGACTCGGTCACGGCGAGTGCACGGCGCCTGCTCGCCGCGCTCGCACCCCCGATCCTCGGAGCGATCGCGTTGATCCTGATCATCCAGGTACCGCTCGTCTGGTCGCTCGGCCGACGCCTCCAGCGCGGGCACGAGGAGCGGGAGGCGCTTCTCTCGGGAGCCGTCGCCGCGTCGAACCGCGAGCGCCGGCGGATCGCGTCGTATCTCCACGACGGGCCTGTGCAGGACATCGCGGGTGTCGCCTACGCTCTGGCCCCGCTGGCGGAGAATGCAGCGGTCCAGGGCGACGCCTCCGAGGCGGAAGAGCTGCGCGGTGCGATCGACCAGCTCCGGCACAACGTGCGAGACCTGCGCACGCTGCTCGTCGACCTCCATCCGCCGAACCTCGCGGTGGAGGGGCTCGAAGCGGCTCTCGCCGACCTCGTCGGCCCGCTCGAGGCGCGCGGCGTCTCGGTCTCGCTAACGGTGGACGATGCCGACCGGCTTCTCGACTTCGCACAGCAGGCGCTCGTCTACCGGGCGGCGCAGGAGGCGGTGCGCAACGTGATCGCGTATGCAGATGCCTCCTCCGTGCGCGTCGAGCTGGTCTTCGACAACGGCGTCGCGCGGCTCGTCGTAGCGGACGACGGTCGCGGGTTCGGCCCGGAAACGAGAGCAGAGCGGGCGGCCGAGGGCCACCTGGGCCTGTCGTTGCTCGCGGAGCTCGCGCAGCAGTCGGGCGCCAGGCTCGACGTCTACTCGCGCCCGGGCGAGGGTACGCGGGTCGAGCTCGAGGCGCCGCTCCGATGATCCGCGTGCTCATCGCCGACGACCACGGCGTTCTCCGCGACGGGCTCGGCCGTGTGATTGCAGCTCAGCCAGACCTGGAGCTCGTCGGCGCCGCGGCTGACGGTGCCGAGGCGGTTGCGCTCTGCCGCGCGCGGGCGCCGGACGTCGTGCTCATGGATCTGGAGATGCCGGTGCTCGACGGCATCGAGGCAACCCGGGCGATCATGGCGGAGACGCCCGGAACAGCGGTGCTCGTGCTCACGTCGTTCTCGGACCGCCGCCGGATCGTGGCAGCGCTCGACGCCGGCGCGGTCGGCTACTTGCTGAAGGACGCAGCGGCGGACGATGTCGTCCGTGGCATCCGCACGGCCGCGGCGGGCGGCTCGCCCCTCGACCCCCGGGCCGCCCGCTCGCTGCTAGAGGCGAAGACCGAGCCCGACCCTCTCGCCGGGCTCTCCCCGCGCGAGCGCGAGGTGCTCGCCGCGCTGCTGGAGGGGATGCCGAACAAGCTGATCGCGCGGCACCTCGGCATCAGCGAGAAGACGGTCAAGAGTCACCTCACGAACGTTTTCCGTCAGCTCGGCGTGACCGATCGCGTGCAGGCCGTTCTCTGGGCCGAGCGCCAGGGGCTGCGGAGCGACCTGGCGCAATAGGAGTGCGACCAAGGTCCCATTGCCGCGCGCGTGCGCGCCGCGCACACTTGCTGGCATGAGCCTCGCATCGCACGTGCCGCTCCTGCTGCTCCGTCTGGCGATTCTCGTCGTGGCGACGCTGCTCGCCGCGGCGGCTGCAGACACGGCCGACGCGCGACAGGCCAAGGACGGCAAGGGTGAAGTGCGGGTCGCCGGCCGGTGCGGCGCCGGCGCCACGTCGAAGCTGAAGCTGAAGGCCGACGACGGCCGCATCGAGGTCGAGTTCGAGGTCGAGCAGAACCGCTCGGGGAGGCTCTGGCGCGTCGCGCTCGTCCACGAGCGCCGCGTCGTCTGGAAGGGCCGGGCGCGGACGACTGGTTCGAGCGGATCCTTCGAGGTGCGGCGGCTGGTGCAGGACCTGCCCGGCGTCGACGTGGTCGCCGCGCGGGCCTGGGGGCCAGGCGGCCTCACGTGCCGGGCCAGCGCGTCGCTCGCCGGTCCCTGAGGACGCTCACTCACGGACTCGAGCTCGAGGGCGGCCGAGGACGTAGCCGACGCCGATTCCGTCGAGCCAGCCGAGGAGCGCCAGCGCCAGGCCCTGGGCACGGAAGATGCGACGGATCTGGCGGGACCGTGCCCCCAGACTGCGCAGGATCGCGATCTCGCGCCGTCGGTATGCGCTCTTCGGTCGGCTGGCCGTCCGAGGGGTGGATCCAGATGCTGCTGCTCGGGATCGACGTCCTGCCGGCGACGTCAGCGCGTGACCACCAGCGAGAGTGTCGATCCGGGTGGAACAGCGGATCCCGGGGGCCGAGACTGCGCGACCACGGTGCCCTTGCCCACGGCGCCTGCTCGTCTGCGATGTGCGATCTCGACCACGAGCCCAGCGACCACGGCGCCCTGCACCGCCGCCGTCGCTGGGCTCG